>NZ_RZOS01001303.1:0-520 GCF_004022605.1 Mesorhizobium sp. M4B.F.Ca.ET.089.01.1.1 | reverse complement strand
GGGGCAAGCCGAGCCAGCGGGCAACGATAAGCTTCTGCTGGTTGCCGCCGGACAACGACGCCGGCAGATCCCAGATCGAAACGGCCTTCAGTTTCAGTGCCGAGACGAGATCAAGGCATTCCTGCCTTTCGGCCGCGCCAACGATCTGCCGCCCTTCGCGAACCCTGCGGGCGGCAAGCACGTTGTCGACGATCGGAAGCTGCGAGAGTATCCCCTTCATCGTCCTGTCGCCCGAGATGAATCCGACGCCGGCGCGCGCCGCCTGCGACGGCGATGAAAAGCTTCCTTTGAAACCTTCGCCGGAGACGTGCCAGCCAGCACCCCTGCCGGCACCGACCAGAGGATTGATCAGCCCGGTCGGACCCGCTGGTGCGCCGGCAAGGCCTAGTATGGTGCCGGGCCAGATTTCCATCCTGGCATCGTCCGGGCCCAAGAACTCTACTGGGCTGCCTTGGCGAACCTCCTTCTTCGACTTCAGCCGTCCTGCCACATCGTGCGCCGGCTGCCCCATCTGCTGGAC
>NZ_RZOS01001302.1:0-520 GCF_004022605.1 Mesorhizobium sp. M4B.F.Ca.ET.089.01.1.1 | reverse complement strand
ATTCGACACCAAGTCCGAGAACAGGCGGACGGCACGCCGGTTCATATGTCGCGATGGGCAGACGAGCCAATATCCTGGAAACTCGATGACATCGAACTCGGTCGAAACGGGCACCAGGCTTCCCGCTGCAAGGTCCTCGAATGCAATCGAGGTGCTTTCCAGAACCACGCCCGCGCCGTCCTTTGCCAACTGGACTGACATGGAAGAACGGTCGAAACGATAGGGGTACGTCATTCGCGCACCCTGGATGCCGTTGCGTGGCAGCCAGTAATCCCAGCGGAAATAGGCCTTGACGCTGTCTATCAATCTGGCGTGACGAAGCTGTTGTCGCGGATCAGATGAAAGCGCCTGCAACTCGGCCAAATAGGATGGCGAACACATTGGCAAGATGAGATCGTTTACGACGCAGTCCGAATACAGGCCGGCCCAACCACCGTCGCCGTAACGCAGGTCGAGATCGATGACCTCCGTTTCGAAGTCGGAGAAGTTTGGCGTTGCGTCGACCCGCAAATTCCAGCTC
>NZ_RZOS01001301.1:0-522 GCF_004022605.1 Mesorhizobium sp. M4B.F.Ca.ET.089.01.1.1 | reverse complement strand
GGGCAGGGCGGTACCGCCTTTCGTTTTTCCTGGACCGGGCGCCCGTGCAGCCGTCACCGGCGCATCTGTCCCGAAGGCAGTGAAGCGAGAAGAGATCAGCAAGCGCGGCGTAGCGATGATCATGGGCATTGCACCGTGGACGCCGCATGACCTTCGGCGATCTGCTGCGACGGGCATGGAAGAAATCGGCATTTCGCCGTTCATCGTCGGGCATGTGTTGAATCACGTTTCGGCGACCAAGAGTACGGTCACGTCGCGGGTATATGCGCGCTACGACTATATGAGCGAGAAACGGGATGCCTTGGAGCGTTGGGCCGATCGGCTTGCCGGCATCATTGCAGGCAAGAGCAACATCGAACCTCTGCGAGCGAAGGCAGTTGCATGAACCGGTCTGCGCAGTCGCCGTTCGACCCCGAAACCCTTCTGCCGCTCGTCGAAGTCTTCGCGGTTGATCCCTCTGACTGCGGCCGCAATCGAATGATTGTCGGCTAATGGACGCGCTTTGCCTTGCCTATCGGGAGC
>NZ_RZOS01001300.1:0-523 GCF_004022605.1 Mesorhizobium sp. M4B.F.Ca.ET.089.01.1.1 | reverse complement strand
CCTGGCGCACCGGGGGGTGGGGGATGCGGCGATGGTAGAGGTCGGGGAACAGGCCGGCCAGCGACTGGTCGGCGTCGAAATGCTCGACCAGTTCCCTTGCCTCGGCCTCGGCGGCTCCCGCCGCCGCCACGAATGTCGCATGGCGCGTCTCGTGCAGGGCCTTCAACTGCTCCTGCACCTTGACCAGCTTTCGCAATCGTTCCTTGCGCGTGGTCATCGCTTCACCTGGCGAGCGTCAGGTCGACAAAGCCGTCGACGAACAGCGACAACAAGGTGCCGATGGCGAAATAGAAGATGATCAGCCCGCCGGCGATGACGAAGGGCAGCGAGATGAAATAGACCGGGATCTGCGGCGTCAGCTTGTTGACGAAGCCGATGGTCAGGTTGACGAGGATCGCATAGGCGACGAAGGGGCTGCCGAGGCGGATGACCAGGAAGAAGGCGTCCGACACCGTGTCGGTGACATCGACCAGCGCTGCCTGCGGGTTGAAGAAAACATTGACCGGCGCGACCGCATAGGAGG
>NZ_RZOS01000012.1:0-38334 GCF_004022605.1 Mesorhizobium sp. M4B.F.Ca.ET.089.01.1.1 | reverse complement strand
GGCCGGCTACGACCGCAAGAAGATGGGCATCACCGCCAAGGGAGCCTGGGAAGCGGTCAAGCGGCATTTCCGCGAGATGAACCGCGACATCCAGACCTCGCCCTTCACCGTCGTCGGCGTCGGCGACATGTCGGGCGACGTGTTCGGCAACGGCATGCTGTTGTCGCCGCAGACGCGGCTGATCGCGGCCTTCGACCATCGCGACATCTTCATCGATCCGGATCCGGACGTGGCGGCGTCGATGGCCGAGCGGGAACGCATGTTCGCGCTGCCGCGCTCCTCATGGCAGGACTACGACAAGTCGAAACTGTCGGAAGGCGGCGTCATCGTCTCGCGCAACCAGAAGTCGATCACGCTGCCGCCCGCCGCCGCGGCCGCGATCGGGCTCGGCAAGACCACCGCGACGCCGGTCGAGATCATGAACGCCATCCTCAAGGCGGCTGTCGACCTTCTGTGGTTCGGGGGCATCGGCACCTATCTGAGGGCATCGAACGAGACCAATGCCGACGTCGGCGACCGCGCCAACGACGCCATCCGCGTCACCGCGCTCGATGTGCGCGCCAAAGTCATCGGCGAGGGCGCCAATCTCGGCGTCACGCAGCGGGCGCGCATCGAATTCGGCATGAATGGCGGGCGCTGCAATTCCGACGCCATCGACAACTCGGCCGGCGTCAACTGCTCCGACGTCGAGGTCAACATCAAGATCGCGCTGGCGTCGGCCATGCGCAAGGGCGCGCTGGCCCGGCCGGCGCGCAACAAACTGCTCTCGGAGATGACCGGCGAAGTGGGCGGGCTGGTGCTGTCAAACAATTACCAGCAGACGCTGGCGCTCTCGATCGCGCGCAAGCGCGGGCTGGCCGACATCGCGCATCAGAGCCGCTTCATGACGGCGCTGGAGGCGCGCGGCCTGCTCAACCGCGCCGTCGAGACGCTGCCGTCACCGGCGGCGCTTGCCGAGCGCGAGGCGCGCGGCGAGCCGCTGACCAGGGCCGAGCTCGGCGTGCTGCTCGCCTATGCCAAGATCGTGCTGTTCTCCGACATCGTCGCCAGCGACGTGCCCGACGATCCGCATTTCGAGCGCGATCTGCTTGGCTATTTCCCGGAGCGGATGGCGAAGAAATACGCTGCCGAGATCGACGGCCACCGGCTGCGCCGCGAGATCATCGCCCGCGTGGTCGCCAACGACCTCGTCAATCGCGGCGGTCCGTCCTTCGTAAACCGGCTGCAGGAGGCCACCGGGCGCACGGCCGCCGATGTGGTGCGCACCTTCGCCGTGGTGCGCGACGGCTTCGCGCTGCCGGCGCTCTACAAGGAAATCGACGCGCTCGACAACCAGATCGACGGCCAGGTGCAGCTTGATCTCTACCAGGCGGTTAGCCGGCTTATCTTCATGACCAGCGGCTGGTATCTGAAGAACCATGCCGGCACGGCGCCGCTCGGCCAGCGCATCGCCGAATTGCAGGAGGCGCGCAAGGCGCTGGAGCCGAAGCTCGCCTCGCTGCTGCCGGCCTACTCGCGCGAGCGGATCGAGGAGCGGCGGCACAGCCTGTTCAAGGGCGGGGCGCCGGAACGGCTGGCCGGGCAGCTGGCGTTGGCCGATCTGGCCGAGCTGATCCCCGACATCGCGCTGACAGCGCGCACCGCCAATGCCGATATCGTCGCCGCCGCAAGGGCCTTCTTCGCCGTCAGCGACGCCTTCCGCATCCCGCGCGTCGAGGAGGCGGCGCGGGCGATCTCGCCGCCGGATTACTATGACCAGCTGGCGCTTTCGCGCGCCACCGACACGATCGGCGCGGCACGGCGCGGCATCGCGGTGGCGGCGCTGACCGCCCACGCCAAGGCGGCGGATCCGGTGGCGGCCTGGCTGGAAGCCGGTGGTGAACGGGTCGCGCGCATCCGCGAGCGGCTGCAAGCGCTGACAGAGGGCGGCGACATCACCGTGTCACGGCTGTCCGTGGCATCCGGGCTGATGAGCGACCTGACGGGGATGTAGGCTGAGCGAGATCGAGGATCCGGTTCGGCCCGAGGAGGGTCCTGCCCCTGTTGTGAGCGAAAACATCTATGACGCGCAATTCGTCAAAGGTGTCTTCGACCGCTGCTCCGGTCAATACATTGCCTTCAGCTGGGTGTGCTCGTTCGGCTTCACCGAGCGTTGGCGCCGGCAATGCGTCGAACTGATGCCTGCGCCAGAAACACGGCAACCGAAGGGCTACGACCTGATGGCCGGCACCGGCGAGGTATGGCCGCATCTGCTCAAGCGCTTTCCGGATATCGCCGAGATCACGGCCGTCGATATCTCGTCCGGCATGCATCTGCGCGCCATGGAGCGTTTGCATACACACAGGGCCCACAAGATCGCCTTCATCGAAGACGATGTGCTGGCCAGCGATTTGCCCGACGCAGACGCCGATTTCATCGTCTCCACCTTCGGATTGAAGACCTTCAACAGCGAGCAGCATGCGAAGCTCGCCAGGCTGGTCGCGCGCTGCCTCAGGCCCGGCGGCGTCTTTTGCATGATCGAAGCATCCGATCCAAAAGGCTGGTGGTTGAGGCCGCTCTATCTGTTCCACCTGAAGGTTGTGTTGCCGCTTGTCGAAAGGACCTTGCTCAACGGCGCGCAGGATTTCTCGATGATCGGCACCTACTCGACCAATTTCGGCGACGCTTCCGCCGTGGCGGAAATGTTGAGGGCCGAGGGGCTCGAGGTCGAGTTCAAGCGCTTCTTCTTCGGCTGCGCGACAGCCGTCGCGGGCAGGAAGCCGGCCGCATTTGCACCGTCATGAAAAACATGCAGACATGGCGCCCGACGCGGGGCGGGCCGAGGGAATCAGCATGGCGGCAATAGAGACAGTGCAGCGGGCGTCGGGGCGCGGCATCTGGGGCTGGATGTTCTTCGACTGGGCAGCGCAGCCGTTCTTCACCGTCGTCACCACCTTCATCTTCGGGCCTTACTTCGCCTCGCGCATGGTCAGCGATCCGGTGATGGGCCAGGCCGCCTGGGCCTGGGGCATCGCCGCCGCGGGACTGGTCATCGCCGTGCTGTCGCCGATACTGGGCTCGATCGCCGACCAGACCGGGCCGCGCAAGCCGTGGATCGCTAGCTTCGCCGCAATCAAGATCACCAGCCTGACGCTGCTGTGGCTCGCCGCCCCCGGCTCGAACGTCTTCCTGATCGTGGCCCTGTTCTCGCTGGCCTCGGTGGCGGCAGAGTTCTCCACTGTTTTCAATGATTCGATGATGCCGCGTCTGGTGCCGAAGAGCGAGATCGGCCGCGTCTCCAATATCGCCTGGGGGCTGGGCTATCTCGGCGGCATGATCGCGTTGATCTTCGTCATCCTGTTCATGGCCGGCAATCCCGAAACCGGCAAGACGATCATCGGCCTCGACCCGATCCTCGGGCTTGACCCGAAGCTTGGCGAGGACGCCCGCGCCACGGGGCCGATGTCGGCCGGCTGGTATTTCCTGTTCATCCTGCCGATGTTCTTCTTCACCCCCGATGCCGCCAAAGGCATCCCGATCGGACCGGCCGTGCGCCAGGGTCTGTCCGAGCTGAAGTCGACCCTGGCCGAGGCGCGCAAGCGCGTCGGCATCTTCCGCTTCCTCGTCGCCCGCATGATCTATCAGGACGGCGTCAATGCGCTGCTGACGCAGGGCGGCGTGTTCGCGGCGGCGATGTTCGGCTGGTCGATCACCGAGATCGGCATCTTCGGCATCATCCTCAATGTCGTCGCCATCTTCGGTTGCTGGATCGCCGCCCGCCTCGACACCGCGCTCGGTTCCAAGGCGGTGGTGATGATCGCGCTGGTGATGCTGACAGTGGCCACCGCCGGCATCGTCTCGACAGGCCCGGGTTTCACACTGCTCGGCCTGATCCAACTGTCCACCGTCGATTCCGGCGGCCTGTTCGGCACCGCGGCCGAGAAGGCCTACATCCTCTACGGGTTGTTGATCGGGCTTGCCTTCGGACCGGTGCAGGCCTCGTCGCGCTCCTACATGGCGCGCAGCGTCACCGCCGCCGAATCCGGCCGCTATTTCGGCATCTACGCCCTGTCCGGGCGGGCGACCAGCTTCCTGGCGCCGTTCCTGCTGGCGACGATCAGCTGGGCCACCGACTCGGCCCGGCTCGGCATGGCGGTCATCATCCTGTTCCTCGGCATCGGCATAGCGATCCTGATCAGGACGCCATATCCGGCGGACCAGCCGGTGGAATGAGAGACATTCGATAATTCTACTCCGCTGGCCGCCTGACGCGGTTTTCTGCGCGTCCGGTGCTCACGGACTTGAATGTCCGCTCCGCTCCGGTTCTCGAAAACCACGCCATCCGACTCAGCGGAGCGAATTCTCAAACGTCTCTCAGCCGGGAGCTAGTGCCGGAAATGCCTGACGCCCGTGAACACCATGGCGATGCCGTGCGCGTCGGCGGCGGCGATCACGTCGTCGTCGCGCATCGAGCCGCCCGGCTGGATGACGGCGGTGGCGCCGGCTTCGATCGCCGACAGCAGGCCGTCGGCGAAAGGGAAGAACGCGTCTGAAGCGACCACGGAACCCTTGGTCAACGGCTCCGCGAGCCCCGCGGCTTCCGCCGCGTCGAGCGCCTTGCGGGCGGCGATGCGCGAGGAATCGACGCGGCTCATCTGGCCGGCGCCGATGCCGACCGTGGCGCCGTCCCTGACATAGACGATGGCGTTTGACTTTACATGCTTGGCGACGCGGAAGGCGAACTTCAGGTCGGCCATCTCGGCCGGCGTCGGTGCCCGCGTGGTCACCACCTTCAGTTCGAGATCGTCGACCACCGCATTGTCGCGGCCCTGGACGAGCAGTCCGCCGGCGACCGATTTCGCTAAAGTGCCGGCGGCGCGCGGATCGGGCAAGCCGCCGGTGACCAGAAGGCGCAGGTTCTTCTTGGCGGCGACGATCGCGGTCGCCTGCTCGGAAGCGTCGGGCGCGATGATGACCTCGGTGAAGGTCTTGACGATTTCCTCGGCCGCTTCGGCGTCGAGGGTGCGGTTCATGGCGACGATGCCGCCGAAAGCCGAGACCGGATCGCAGGCGAGCGCCTTGGCGTAGGCCGCCTTCAGCGAGGTCCCTTCGGCGACGCCGCAGGGATTGGCGTGCTTGATGATGGCGACGGCCGCGGCGCGGGCCGGATCGAACTCGCCGACCAGCTCGAAGGCGGCGTCGGTGTCGTTGATGTTGTTGTAGGAGAGCTGCTTGCCCTGCAGCTGGCGCGCCGTGGCGACACCCGGCCGCTTGTCGCCGTTGGGGTAGAAGCCGGCGGTCTGGTGCGGGTTCTCGCCGTAGCGCATCACCTGATCGAGATGGCCGCCGAAGGCGCGCCAGGTCGGATGCTCGATGTCCAGCGCTTCGGCGAACCAGCCGGAGATCGCCGCGTCGTAGCTGGCGGTGCGGGCGAAGGCCTTGGCCGCCAGCTTCTTGCGGAAATCAAGCGACAGCGAGCCGATGTTCATGTCCAGCGCGTTGAGCACCGCGGCATAGTCCTCGGGATCGGTGACGATGGCGACATAGGCGTGGTTCTTGGCCGAGGCGCGGATCATCGCCGGTCCGCCGATGTCGATGTTCTCGACGATCGAGGCGTAGCCGGCGCCGGAGCGGCGCACCTCCTCGAACGGATAGAGGTTGCAGACGACGAGGTCGATCGGCTCGATGTGATGGTCGTGCATCGCCTTGGCATGCTCGGGATCGTCGCGCACGCCGAGCAGCGCGCCATGCACCGAGGGGTGCAGCGTCTTGACGCGGCCGTCCATGATCTCGGGAAAGCCCGTCAGTTCGGAGACGTCGCGCACCGCCATGCCGGCATCGGCGATCGCTTTCGCGGTGCCGCCGGTCGAGACCAGCTCGACGCCGGCGGCGGCGAGCGCCCTGGCGAAGTCGATCAGGCCGGTCTTGTCGAAGACGGACAGCAGCGCGCGGCGCACGGGAACCAGGTCGGGCGCGGGAATGTTCTTGGCGGCGACGGCCATGGGCTGGCGGCCTTTCAAGGCTGGATTGGAAGAAGCCCGCGCCGTAGCATATGAGGTCAGGAAATCAAGCGCCGTGCGGTTGGCATCGCACGCCGTTGCGCGCCGTCAACTGTTTTCCGGGTAGCCGGCGATGGTCGTGCGCGTCAGCTGCCAGTGGACCTCCGATAGCTCAGAGGCCTTGAAGGCAACCACGATCTGGCGGCTGCGGCGCGGGCCGCCGAGCCCGGCGAAATAGATCGATTCCTCCACCTCGGGCACCACCTCGGTGCAGGTGAACACCCAGGTGTCGCCCTGGTCGGCGGCGAGCACCAGCCGGTCATGCTCGTCCTGCAGCAGGTTGATGTCGGGGTGGACGTGGAAGCGGACGGTGACGAAGTCGCGGCCATTGTTGCGGATCGCGGCTCTCCCGGGGCGCAGGAAGCGGTCCCGGCCCGCCAGCACATTGCCATTGGTCGACATCGTCAGTTCGCGCTCGTGCAGAAAGCCGAAGCGCTGCGCATAGCCATCGTGACGGGCAAGGAAACCCTGGCTGCCCTTCTGATCGGTGCGCTTGCAGGGCACATGCTGCGGGCCGCCGATCAAGGGCGAGCCGAGCAGGTCGTTGACGCGCAGCGAGTGGCTGAAGCGCGCCGAGGACGTGTCGTTGATGGTGGCGGTCGAATGCGCCGCGGTGGCGCGGGCCAGCGGCCGGAACTCGGCGGCGCCATAGGTGTCGATGCCGGCATTGACGATGTAGTGCTGGCGGCCGGAGGACATCTCGAAGGCGAGGCAGCCGGCATGCGCGGCGTTGGAGACGTCGACCGGCGGCGGCAGGCCGGTATCGGCTATGACGGTGACGCCGCCCATCGACAGCCGTTCATAGCCGGAATGCGGCGCGTGCAGCAGCGGCGCGCCGACGGTGTCGTCGTGGCGCAGGATGGTGGCGATGCGGTCATGAATGGTCGCGCCCATGCCGTTGAAGCGGGCGAGGCTGCCGTCCTGATGGCGAAAGAAGCGCAATGCCGGCAGCATGCGGTCGATGGCGCCCATCAAGGCCGGCGGCGGCGTCTCGGCCTGGTTGGCATAGGTCTGGCGCAGCGGCAAAAGGTCAGCAAGAAGCTCGAGCACCGTCATCGGGTTGCGCGAGATATGGCCGCCGTCGGGAAGGATCTGGCGGTCGAGCTCCTCGGCGAGGTTGCGGGTGGCGCCGCGCAACGCCGATGCCGGCGCCGGCAGCGACAGAGCGGCGAAGGCGAGCGCGATACGGGCGCGCAGCCTGTCCTTGCCTTCGGGCATCGCCCGCGCCATCGAGCGGAGATAGCGGATCTGCACGGCCAGCGATTTGAGGAAGGCGCGGTAAAAGGGGAATTCGGCGCCCTGCAGCACGACGGAGGAATGCTGCAGCCAGGCAATCACCCGCTTTGCGGTGGTGCCGGGCTCCCAGGCGATGCCGGAAATCTGGTTGCCGTGGATGGCGATCCAGTCGGAGACAAGGGCGCGGGCATTGGCGGCGGCAAGCTCGGTGCCGGCCGCGCGCATATGGCGCAGCCAGCGAAAGCCGTGCAACGTCTTTTGCCAGCCGCGATTGGGCACCTCGATCTGGAAGGGGGACTTGCCGCCGGTCTCGACGAGATGCCCGGACAGCGGATAGCGGCCATAGTAGATCTCAAGCGCGATCTGCGGATCGGCGAGTCTCAGGTCCGGCGGCGCGATCAGGACGCGTTCGGGCGTGCGGCCGGAATAGCGCCAGCGGTAGACTGGACCAGCGCGCAAACGCCGGCGCGTCTTGCGCCAGAACTCCTTCGCGACGAGCGTCCATAGACGCGTCGTGTTTCCGGCAACAAGTGCCAAAGCCCCTCCTGATGTCCCTGCCCAAGCACAAGCTTATATGATTCAAGAACTTATGCGAAGGCGCATTTCGCGGAAGTGAGGCCGTGCACGCAATCCGGACACGGCCCTCCCTGAAAAAGTCGGTTCATCTCGCCGATTGACGCGTCGTTTCTCGGCGCTCACTTCCGCCTGTGGCGGCCGCGGAACTCGCTTGGGGAGCAATTTTCGCGATCCCGGAACAGCCGGGAAAAATAAAACGCGTCGTGGAAACCAACCGCGGCTGCGATTGATTCGATGGGTGAATCCGAGGCGGCCAGCATTTGCTTGGCAAGATCGAGCCGGATGCGCAGTTGAAATGCCTTGGGCGACATGCCGGTGAGCCGCGCGGCCTTGCGGCGCAGCGTCGCCGGCGAGACGCCGAATTCCGCGGCGAAGGCGTCGAGGTCGATTTGCCCGACCGCGCGATTGCGCAATTCGTCGATCACATGCTGGAAGTCGGCCGCGCCCTGGCGATCTGGCTCCCGGCCGCTCCAGCCCGCCGCTTGCCGGGCGGCCCGCACGACGATCTGGTGCATGGTCGCGGCGGCTTCCGACCGGCTGAGCACGCTATCCTGCGACAGTTCGGCATGCAGCCTGTCAAACAGGCGCTGCATCTCGCCAAGATCCCGCAAGGGGACCACCGGCGCCGCGTCGATCATCAGCCGCTGCCGCGTGAAATCGCGCGTCAGGGCGCCTTCGAAGAGCGCCCAGCGCTCAAGCCATCCCGATCCGTCCGGCCCATAGGAATGCGTCCTGCCTGGGAACAGCCAGAACAGGGACGGCGCCTCGATCGCCTGCTTGCCGCCGGCCCTGGTTTCAAGCCAGCCGCGCCCTTCCTCCACCAGCACCAGGGCAAAATCGGGCAGGCTGCGCCTGGTGATTGCCTGCGTGACGCGATGGCGGCCGACCCCGGTCACCGACAGGCCGCCCGCGGCCGCCGGCGGCGATCTGTACAGCGCAAAATGTCGATCGAGCATGAGCGAAAAGTCCAGCTCTGCTGTTCCGTCCATGGCCGCAATGCCATGTTCGAGGCACATACACGGGAGCTGATAACCGTCGAGGATGATTGAAATGTCAAGATCGGCCGGCATCGTCCTACCGGTTGCGCTCACGGCCAACGGCAAGGCGCTGTCGACGGCGCCGAACCGGTTGGGGTATCTGATGCCCACCGATGCTTGCGCCGGGATCGAGGCCATCCGCGAACTCTTCGGCAGGCAAGGTTATGTCTGGCTGAAGGGCTTGCTGCCGCGCGGCGATGTGATCGATTTCCGCGGCTGGGTGCTGTCGCATCTGGCCGAGAGCGGTCTGCTGATGCCCGGGCACGACCCTTCGCTCGGCATCGCGGCCGTCGGCGCGTTCGACCGCCAGCTCGCCGATCGCCGTCTGATGTCGCTGGTCCGCTCGACCGCCTATGAGGGGTTTTGCGCGCAGCCGCTGATGGCGCGCCTCATGGATGCGTTCGTGGGTGGGGTGTCCTATCTCCACAAGCGCAAGATCATGCGCTTCACCCAGCCCGGCACGTCCGTCGCCACGCCGGCGCATTACGACCTCGTCTATCTGCGTGGCGGCAGCAGCCGCGTGGTCACCGCCTGGATCCCGATTGGCGACATCCCGGTCGACATGGGCGGGCTCGTCTATCTCGAAGGCTCGCACGTCGTCGGCGCCGCCATGGAGGCGCAGTTCATGAAGGACAATGCCGGGCTCAGCGCCGAGGAGCGCATCAGCGCCTACAATCGCAATATGGGCGAGGGCGGCTGGGTGTCGAAGGACCTGCCCGATATGGCGGAACGGTTCGATACGCGCTGGCTGATGGCGGACTACGAGGCGGGTGATGTCGTTCTTCACTCGCCCTACATGATCCATGCCTCGACGACCAACCAAAGCCTGACCGGGCGGATCCGGCTCTCCACCGATATCCGCTATCAGAACGTCGATGACGAGATCGATGCCCGGTGGGGCAAGCATCGGTCGCTAGACGACATGCTCTAAAGGCGGACCGATATTCAGGTGAGGCCAGCCTGCAAATGGCGGCTTCCTGCCGGTGCTCGCTTACTTCAAGCACGCTCCGCTCCGGTTCTCGGAAGCCACCATTTTCGTCCCCGCCCTGACCTGAATCTCAGCCCGCCTTTGGCGCTAGGCCACTCGCCGCATACGGGCGGCGAAGAAGCCGTCCAAACCGGACAGTCCGGGCGATTCGTGCGGTAGATCGGCTGGTGTGGTGCGCAGCGTGCCGTGCGGCGTCAGGAACGGATCGATGCCGGCGATCTCGCCGGGGTGGATGGGATCGTCGGCGACATCGGCGGTATCGGCGAGGAAAGCGCGGTAAAGCTCCTCGCCTTCGAGCGGGTCGAGCGAACAGTTGGAGAAGACGATGCGCCCGCCGGGCCTGACCAGGCCGACGGCGCGGTCGAGCAGCTTGCGCTGCAGCGCGGCGAGCTTTTCGACATCGGCCATGGTCTTGGTCCACGGCACGTCGGGATGCCGCCTGACCGTGCCGGTCGAGGAGCAGGGCGCGTCGAGAAGAACGGCGTCGAACGGCTCCGCCGGCCGGTAGTCGAGCAGGTCCGTCTGCACGAGCTCAGCGGCCAGGCCGAGGCGTTCGAGATTTTGCGCCAGCCGCGTCAGCCGGTTCTTCGAGGTGTCGACGGCGGTCACGCGCGCGCCGGCAAGGATGAGCTGCGCCGTCTTGCCGCCGGGGGCAGCGCAGAGGTCGGCGACGCGCAGGCCATTGATGTCGCCGAACAGGCGGGCGGGAAGGCCGGCGGCGGCGTCCTGCACCCACCAGGCGCCATCGGCGAAGCCGGGCAGTTCGGGGACGGAGGCACTGAGCCTTTCCACCCGCACCGTGCCGGTCGGCAGGACGATGCCGCCGAGCCGCTCGGCCCAGACCACCGGATCGGACTTGACCGAGAAATCGACCGGCGCCTCGTGGCGATGCGCGGCAAGGATTGCCATCGCTTTGTCCGCGCCGTAGGCGGCCCTCAGCCGGCCGGAAAACCAGGTCGGCGCCTCCTCGATGGCGGCCAGCGCGGGAGCGAGTTCGGCGTCCTTGGCCCGCGCCAGAGTGCGCAGCACGCCGTTGACGAGGCCGGAAAAGCGTAGCGTGCGCGGATCGGACTTGGCATGGGTGACGGCAAGGTCGACGGCGGCGCTGTCGGGAATGTCGAGGAACAGGATCTGCGCCGCCGCCACATGCAATATGTGCGACAGCGCGGTGGCGTTCTGCGGCAGCGGCTTTTCCAGCCGGCGGGAAAGCAGCCCGGCGATCGTCATCCGGTGGCGCAGCGCGGTGACCAGTATGGCGCGCACCAGCGCCCGGTCGCGCATGTCGAGCGCCCGGTATTGCGGGTGGCCGTTCTCGTGGTCGGTCAGGCCGTCGAGCGGCGTGCGCGCGTCGATGACAGCGGCAAGCAAGCGCGCCGCCGCCTTGCGCGCGGCGAGGCCCGCGACTGCCTCGGTCCTGTCGTCACGATCGCCTGGGGTGCGCTGCCGGCGTTTGGCGCCGCTCACGACCACGGACCCTTGGGCCCGGTCGGGTTGCGGCCCCAAGGATTGGGCCTAGGCCTGGCGGGTTGCGCCGGCTGCTCCGGCCGCGCGGCCTGGTCCCATGGACCTGGCGTCCGCTCGTCATCCGCCGGATCGGATGTCGGCGCCTGCCGTGGCGCCTGCGCTGGGCGGCCGCCCATCTCGCGCGCCATCTCCTGCAGGGCGGCGATGCGGTTGTCGGTGTTGGGATGGGTGGAGAACAGACTGTCCATGCGCTCGCCGTGCAGGGGATTGATGATGAAGAGGTGCGCCGTCGCCGGATTGCGCTCGGCATCCGGGTTGCGGATGCGTTCGGCGCCGCGGGCGATCTTGTCAAGGGCAGATGCCAGCCAGAGCGGATTTCCGCAGATTTCGGCACCGCGCCGGTCGGCCTCGTATTCGCGGGTGCGGCTCACCGCCATCTGCACGATCATGGCGGCGAAGGGCGCAACCAGCATCGCCACCAGCACGCCGACGAAGCCGAACGGGTTGTTGTTGTCGCGGTTGCCGCCGAAGAAGAAAGCGAAGTTGCCGAGCATCGAGATGGCGCCGGCCAGCGTCGCGACGATGGTCATGGTCAACGTGTCGCGGTGCTGGACATGGGCGAGCTCGTGCGCCATCACCGCCGCCACTTCCTCATGCGAGAGCTGTTCCAGAAGCCCGGTGGAGGCGGCCACCGCGGCATTCTCGGGATTGCGGCCGGTGGCGAAGGCGTTCGGCTGCGGATTGTCGATCAGATAGGTCTTGGGCATCGGCAGGCCGGCCTGCTTGGCCAACGCCTCGACGATGGCGTAGAACTCGGGCGCGTTCTTCGCATCGACCTCGACGGCGCGATTCATCGACAGCACCATCTTGTCGGCGTTCCAGTAGCTGAACAGATTCATGCCGGCGGCGATCAGCAGCGCGATCACCATGCCGCCGGAGCCGCCGATCAGGAAGCCGACGCCCATGAACAGCGCCGTCATCGCGGCAAGAAGCATGGCGGTGCGAAGGGTGTTCATCGTCTAGATCCGTCCGTGATGGCGAAAGGGGTCGATCCTTGCGAGTTCATGGCTATATGATGGGAGACACCTGCCCCTGTTTCAATGCGCCAGGACTATCGCATGACCGACCAGACCAGCAAAGTCGATGCCGCGGCGGCGAGCGACGCGCCACAAAAGACCCTGACGCCGGCGGCCAGCCGCGCGCTGGCGGAGGCTGAGGCGAGGCGCCGGAAATATCGCGAAAAGGAAGCCGCGATGCCCAAGGAAATCGGCGGCCGCGGCGGCAAGGAACCCGGCCGCTACGGCGACTGGGAGGTGAAGGGTCTCACCAGCGACTTTTAGCGGGTGCGCCGATATTCAGGTGAGGCCGGCCTGCGAACGCTGGCTTCCTACGCTTCCGGTGCTCACGTACTTCAAGTACGCTCCGCTCCGGTTCTCGGAAACCACCCTTCTCGACTCGGCCTGACCTGAACCTCGACGCCCCCTAGGCCGCGGCCCGAGACGGTGCCAACTCAATCCCACCCCGATCATCGACGGTAATGCCAAGCCCGTCGTACGAAGCGATCGATGCGTGCGGCGTCGCGAGCGGGTGCGTGTGCGTGGCGCTGATCACCATCACCGTGGCACCCGCCGCTTCCGCCGCCGCGATGCCGGCCGGCGCGTCTTCGAAGATCAGGCAGTCGCGCGCATCGACGCCGAGCTTTTCGGCCGCCAGCCGGAAGCAATCGGGCGCCGGCTTGCCGCGTGTCACATCCTCCGCCGCGACGATCACGGCGGGAACCGGAATGCCGGCCGCCTCCATGCGCAGCAGCGCCAGTTCGCGCGGCGCCGAGGTGGCGATCGCCCAGCGCTCCGGCGGCAGCGAGCTCAGAAACGCCACCGCGCCGGCGATCGGCACGATGCCTTCGAGATCGGCCGCTTCGGCTTTCAGCAACGTGTCGGCCTCGAGCACCGGATCGATGCCCGGAAGCATCAGTCCGGCGATGGTCTCGACAGCCCGCTTGCCGTGGATCGTCGGTAGGAAGGCCGCCACGTCGAGGCCCTGGCGCTCAGCCCAGTCAGTCCACACCCTTTCGGCCGCGGCAATGGAATTGATCACCGTGCCGTCCATATCGAACAGGAAGGCCGCGAATTTTCTGCCTGCAAACATCTAAAATCCTGGAGGTCGTTTTCGGGAGGGACTAAGCTGCGATCGACCGTAGCCTCATGGCCGGCCCGTGGAAAGGCGCAAGGCTGCCTTTTGACACGCCGGAGCGGTGCAAACCGCTCCAATATCTGTTTTGCGCAATTCCGTACGGAAGACCACTACGCACTGTTCCTGAAAGCGTTCCAAGCGGAACCATGGCAGGCCTGCCGCGTTTGAAAGACTGTCTTCCAGAATGACCGCAGGGGGTAATCGTGATGCTGATACGGCTCGGCTACGAAATCGCCATTGAATGCACCGGAGCCACGCCGATCATCTCACTGCTCGACATTCACAGCGAGCGCCAGCCCGACATCAAGCGGCAGACGCGCGTGCTGACATCTCCTTCGGTGCCGACCAGGGTCTACCACGACCGCCACGGCAACAGCTGTCGTCGCTTCACCGCGCCCGCTGGCGGCTTTCGCATCCTCTACGACGCGGTCGTCGAGGACAGCGGCGAGCCGGACGAGGTCAACACGCTGGCCGGGGAAACGCCGGTGGCGGAACTGCCCGACGACGCGCTGGTCTATCTGCTCGGCAGCCGCTACTGCGAGACCGATCATCTCAGCGATCTCGCCTGGCAGCTGTTCGGGAACCTGCCGCCGGGCTGGGCACGGGCGCAGGCGATCGTCGATTATGTCCACAGCCGCCTGTCGTTCGGCTACGGCTATGCGCGCGCCACCCGCACGGCGGCGCAGGCGCATGAGGAGCGCGTCGGCGTCTGCCGCGACTTCGCGCATCTGGCGATCACGCTCTGCCGCGCCATGAACATCCCGGCCCGCTATGTGAACGGTTATCTCGGCGACATCGGCGTGCCTGTCGATCCGGCGCCGATGGATTTCTCGGCCTGGATCGAAGTCTTCCTCGATGGCAAATGGTACGCGTTCGATCCCCGCCACAACATTCCGAGGATCGGTCGCATCGTTATCGCGCGCGGCCGCGACGCCACCGACGTGCCGCTGCTGCACAGTTTCGGCCCACACCGGCTCACCCTGTTCAAGGTCTGGACCTATGAGCAGGAACGCAATCTGTTCAGTCCGCCCCATCACGGTCTCGACAGGACGGCCAGCGCGCGCATGCTGGCGTAGAGCAATTCCAGGAAAAGTCTGACACTGTTTCCATCAGGAATTGCGTCAAAACAAGAGACAGGGTGGTCAGCGTTTTCATGAAACGATGAACAACCCTGGTCGTCCCCCGCGACTGCCTGATCGCCCAAACGCCATGATCCGCTTCGGCACAGCGCGCCTGTGCCGGACTGGGACCGCGTTTCGCGGCTCGGCGGCGCGAAGGCCGTTCATGGTAAGCGCTTCCTAAACGACGGCACGCCTGCGGCTTTTTGTTTACCGGCCGTTCACCTTGTGCCGCTTCGAACAAGCAAAAACAAGAGCTTGACCAGAAGACGCCGGATTCCATCCGGCGTGACGGCCCAACCGGCCGGAATCCTGCACCGCATCCGTCAGACGGCTTCGAGGCCGATAGCGAATGGAGGCGGAAGATGCGGCGTTTTGCAGGTCTTGTTCAGGGCGGCTTTGCCAGGGATCGCGGCGGAAACTTCGCCATCCTGTTCGGCTTTGCCGCGTCGGTGCTGGCGCTCGGCGTCGGCTTCGGCGTCAACATCACCCAGCTCTACAATGCCCAATCGAGCCTGCAGGGCGTGGTCGACGCAGCGGTCACCTCGACGGCGCGGGATCTTACCACCGGCGTCATCAAGGAAGCCGATGCGAACAAGTCGGTGCAGGCGTTTCTCGACGCCAACAGCGCGGCCGGCATCCTGGAGGCCGATCAGATCGTCCTCGACAGGCTGACGGTCGACAAGACCGCAAAGACCGTCCGGGCGGACGTGCATGTCGATGTCGCCTTCTACTTCCCGCTGTTTAGCATGGGCGACACCAAGCGCGTCGCGGTCTCCACCACGGCGCTCTATTCCGACAAGACAATCGAGGTGGCGATGATGCTCGACGTCACCGGTTCGATGGCTCCCGACAAGCGCGCCAAGACCAACAAGATCGGCGACCTGCAGGCCGCCGCTTCGGACGCCGTCAGCGATCTGCTCGGCCAGAACCGCGACCCCAGCAATCCGCGTGTGCGCGTATCGATCGTCCCCTATGCCGAGGCCGTCAACACAGGCGGCCTGGCCGGCACCGTGTTCGTCGAGACGACGAATGGCCCGAAGGTTCCGCCGCCGATCGATGCGCCTGTCTCGGCTTCGGCGACGTCGGCGCCGGACAAATGCGCGACCGAGCGCAAGGACAAGGACGGCTATGCCGACTATTCCTCCGACGGACCCTACACGCTGCGTCTCGACAACAAGGGCAAGACCTACCAGGCCAAGGTCAACCGCGACTACCGCATGAAAGTATGCCCTTCGGCGGCCCTCGTTCCGCTGACGGCCGATGAAGGAAAGCTGCTCACCGCCATCGATCATTTCAGCGCCGCGGGCGTCACGGCCGGCGGGATCGCCGCGCAGTGGGGCTACTACATGCTCTCCCCGGCGTGGCGCTCCGCCATCGCCGATGCCGGCCTCGGCGCCGGTCCCGCCAATTTCGACAGCAGGAAGGTGGCCAAGATCGCCATCCTGATGACGGACGGCCAGTTCAACACCGCTTTCGCCGGAGCACGCGGCGCGCCCAAAGCACAGGACGCCGGCCAGATGTCGCGCGGCAACGCCGAAAGCATCTGCTCCAACATGAAGCGCGACGGCATCGAGATCTTCACCATCGGCTTCGATCTCAACGATCCGTCGATGACGACGACGGAGCGCAACCAGGCAAAGACCTTGCTCAAGGATTGCGCCACGGCGGATACGTCGTCGCTCAAGCACTATTATGAGGCGGCGAACGGTCCGGAACTGGCCGAAGCCTTCGGCAAGATCACCAAGAATATCGAGAAGCTCACAATCAATCGCTGAGGCGTTCCCCGGCGAGCCTGCGCAACTCCCATATACGGAAAAGGCCGCCGCTTCTTGACGAAGCCGGCGGCCTTCCGTGTTTCCGTCCATGGCGCGGTCTCTGGCGGTGATGCCATCGCATCACCTGCCGCGCTTCTCGCGCCTTAACGGGAAGACTGCTTCCCGAAAGTGCAATCCGCTGAGGCCACGTTCTGGAAAACGAAATCACTCGACATCGGATCACCTCCTTTCGATCTGTTGAACACACCTTCATGATGGGGTGCGTTGCAGCAAAAGACAAGGGGCAGACGAAAACGGTGCGCGGCGCCTTGGTCAGACGAAGCGCATCGGCGCGCCGATCTCGACCCGCGCCGGCCGGTCGACGGTGCAGTAGACGCCGAGATTGTGGGCGTTGTGGCGCACCAGATTGCGCAGGATGCCGGGATCGCTGTCGAAACCGTCCTGGGCGATGATGGTGAAGCCGCAGCGCCGGCACGGCTCCGAGACGGTCAGCAGCAGGTCGCCGACGGCCAGCTTGCGGCCGATCCATTCGGTTTCGGGAAACGAGCCCTCGACCGGTTCCATGTCGACGACGATGTTCGGGCGGAAGCGGCGTGGGTCGGCCGCCCCTTCCGGATGCAGCGCCTTCAGCCGCGCCAGCGAGGCGGTGGTCAGCAGATGGATCGGCGCCTTGGCGTAGCGCGCCTCGGTCAGCGGGCCGGCATAGGAGGGCGCGGCGTTTTCCTGGCCGAACGGCCGGATCGAGGCTTCGAAGCCGAGGAAGGCCGACACGGCGCGGTCGCTTTCGGCCCCGGGCGCCGCTAGCCAGCCGCCGCCGGGGACGGCGACTTCCAGCTCGCGGGCCTTCGACAGCCGGGTGCGGATCAACGGCACCTTGTGCCATTTCGCCTCCCGGTCCGGCCGTGCGATCTCACCATTTGTCGCATCGACGAGGCCGAACAGGCGGTCGCCGGCGACGGTGCGGCTCCCGACCTCGATCGCGTCCTGGCGCTCACCGGCGAGCGAGCTTGCCGGATAGCGCCAGAGCTGGCTGACCGTGCCCAGGGCCGCGGCGTCGGCCATCAGCTCTTCTTGTTCTGCCGGTTGGCGACGAGGTCGTCGACGACGGCCGGATCGGCCAGCGTCGAGGTGTCGCCGAGCGCGCCGAAATCGTCCTCGGCGATCTTGCGCAGGATGCGGCGCATGATCTTGCCCGAGCGGGTCTTCGGCAGGCCCGGCGCGAACTGGAGCTTGTCGGGCGTGGCGATGGCGCCGATCTCCTTGCGGACATGGTCGACCAATTCCTTGCGCAGGCCGTCGCTCGGCGTCTCGCCGGCCATCAGCGTGACATAGCAGTAGATGCCCTGGCCCTTGATATCGTGCGGATAGCCGACGACCGCGGCCTCGGAGACCTTGTCATGGCTGACCAGCGCCGATTCGACCTCGGCGGTGCCCATGCGGTGGCCGGAGACGTTGAGGACGTCGTCGACGCGGCCGGTGATCCAGTAATAGCCGTCGGCGTCGCGGCGGCAGCCGTCGCCGGTGAAGTACTTGCCCTTGTAGGTCGAGAAATAGGTCTGCACGAAACGGTCGTGGTCGCCATAGACGGTGCGCATCTGGCCGGGCCAGGAATCGGTGATGCAGAGATTGCCGTCGGCGGCGCCCTCGAGCACCTTGCCGTCGCCGTCGACCAGTTGCGGCTGGACGCCGAAGAAGGGCCGCGTCGCCGAGCCGGCCTTGAGGTTGGTCGCGCCGGGCAGCGGCGTGATCAGGATGCCGCCGGTCTCGGTCTGCCACCAGGTGTCGACGATCGGCACCTTGCCGTTGCCGACGACGTTGAAATACCACTCCCAGGCTTCCGGATTGATCGGCTCGCCGACCGAGCCCAGCACGCGCAACGACTTGCGCGAGGTCTTCGTCACATGGCTGTCGCCGGCGCCCATCAGCGCGCGCAGCGCCGTCGGCGCGGTGTAGAAGATGTTGACCTTGTGCTTGTCGATGACTTCCCAGAAGCGCGACTGCGAGGGGTAGTTCGGCACGCCCTCGAACATCAGCGTGGTGGCGCCGTTGGCGAGAGGGCCGTAGACGATGTAGCTGTGGCCGGTGACCCAGCCGACATCGGCTGTGCACCAGTAGATGTCGCCGTCGTGGTAGTCGAAGACATATTGGTGCGTCATCGAGGCGTAGACGAGATAGCCGGCGGTGGTGTGCAACACGCCCTTCGGCTTGCCGGTCGAGCCGGAGGTGTAGAGGATGAACAGCGGATCCTCGGCCTTCATCCTCTCCGGCTTGCAGTCGGCCTTAACGGTGGCGGCTTCCTCGTGGTACCAGACGTCGCGCCCCGGCGCCCAGCCGACCTTGCCGCCGGTGCGGCGCACCACCACCACCTTGTCGACCGCGGTGCCGGCCCTAGCGGCGATCTCGATCGCCTTGTCGGTGTTTTCCTTCAACGGCACATGCTTGCCGCCGCGCAGGCCCTCGTCGGCGGTGATGACGATGGTCGACTTGCAGTCGTCGATGCGGCCGGCCAGCGCGTCCGGCGAGAAGCCGCCGAAGACGACCGAATGGATGGCGCCGATCCGCGTGCAGGCCAGCATCGCATAGGCTGCTTCCGGGATCATCGGCATGTAGATGGTGACGCGGTCGCCCTTCTTGACGCCGTGCTTCTTCAGCACATTGGCGAAGCGGCAGACATGCACGTAGAGCTCGTTGTAGGTGACCTTCCTGTCGTCATAGGGATTGTCGCCTTCCCAGATGATGGCGGTCTGGTCGCCGCGCTTCTTCAGGTGGCGGTCGATGCAGTTCCAGGACACGTTGGTCTCGCCGTCCTCGAACCATTTGATCGAGACCTTGCCGTCGAAGGAGGTGTTCTTGACCTTGCTGAAAGGCTTGAACCAGTCGATGCGCTTGCCGTGCTTGCCCCAGAACTTGTCCGGGCTCTTGATGCTGTCGGCGTACCATTTGAGATAGGTATCGTTGTCGATCAGCGCGTTCTTCTTCCACGCCGGCTGCACCCGATGGACGTGAACCTCGGACATTCTTCGCTTTCCTCCCGGACTGTTCCGCCGGCTTGAAGCGCCGGCGGCGACGCGGCGACGCGGCCGCGAATTCGGGCGCATTATTAACAGTTCCGCGCCGACGGCAATATTAGACGTTGGATTCGCGCGGCGGGATGACGCAGGGGCATCGCACCGCCCTGTCAGCACTCTCCGCCCATCGCTGCTAACTGCATGTTTTGGCGAAGGAAAAGGCCGATACGATCAGAAAAAATCAATAGACAGTTAAGCAACTGAGCGCAGAATCCGACATTGGGAGGAAAGGAGATCGTCGCAGGGGGCTGCAATGTATGATCATTCCGAAATCGATCTGATGCTCAAGGGGTATGGGCTGACCACGGCCAAGATTCTCTATCATTTCCCCGACCATCCGCATCTCTTGCAGAGCTACATCTGGCAGGACTACGACATCGCGCCGAAGTTTCCGGTGCTGATCCGCTTCATCGAGTTCTGGAAGGCCAAGCTCGACGGGCCGCTGCATTCGGTGACCTACACGCACCAGACGCTGATCGCGCCGAACGAGTGGCGCAAGGTGGATGGAGAGTTCGTGCTGCATTGAGGCTAATCTCCCCCCTTGAGGGGGAGATGGCCGCAAAGCGGCCAGAGGCGGTCGTCTCACATAGAGCGCGACGCCCTTGCGGAATCGTGAAGATCAAGTCGGCGCTTCACGCGCGGCGACCCCTCTGTCGCCTTTGGCGACATCTCCCCCTCGAGGGGGGAGACTAGGCGGCGCCAGCCCTCACACCGCCGGCGGATTGAGCCGGGCGAAACCTTCCTGCCGGCGATAGGGGAAGTACGGGTAAGGCGCTGTGACTTCGCTTGCCGTGTCGAGCTTCTTCATCTGCTCCAGCGTCAACGCCCAGCCGACGGCGCCGAGGTTCTGGCGCAACTGCTCCTCGTTGCGGGCGCCGATGATGACGGAGGAGACGGTCGGCCGCTGCAGGAGCCAGTTGATGGCGATCTGCGGCACGGTCCTGCCGGTCTCGGCGGCGACAGCCTCAAGCGCATCGACAACCTTGTAGAGATGCTCGTCCTCGACCGGCGGGCCGAAGCTCGCCGTGTCGTGCAGCCGGCTCCTTTCCGGCAGGGGCTGCCCGCGGCGGATCTTGCCGGTCAGCCGGCCCCAGCCGAGCGGGCTCCACACCAGCGCCCCGACGCCCTGGTCGAGGCCGAGCGGCATCAGCTCCCATTCATAGTCGCGGCCGAGAAGCGAATAGTAGACCTGATGCGCGGCGTAGCGCGCATAGCCGTGCTGCTCCGCCAGACCGAGCGACTTCATCACCTGCCAACCGGAAAAATTGGAGACGCCGACATAGCGCAGCTTGCCGGCGCGCACGAGGTCGTCCAGCGTCGACAGCACCTCCTCAATCGGCGTGCCGGCATCGAAGGCGTGCAATTGCAAGAGGTCGATATAGTCGGTGCCGAGACGCCTGAGCCCGTCCTCCACCGCCTTGATCAGACGCGAGCGCGAGGAGCCGTAGTCGGCTGGCCCGTCGCCCATCGGCAGCGATGTCTTGGTCGAGATCAGCACGGCGTCGCGGCGGCCCTTGATCGCCGCGCCCAGCACCTCTTCCGAAGCGCCGTTCGAATAGACATCGGCGGTGTCGAAGAGGTTGACGCCGGCCTCGAGGCAGATGTCGACCAGCCGGCGCGCCTCCTGCGCATCGCTGTTGCCCCAGGCGCCGAACAGCGGGCCGGAGCCGCCAAAGGTGCCGGCCCCGAACGAGAGCGCCGGAACCTTCAGGCCCGAGGCGCCAAGACGTCGATAGTCCATTTTTTGCTCCTGTGGTGTCGAAGGGGTTGTCGGGTTGTTACGAGCGGGCGGATGCCGGCTCGCCTAATGTCGTGGTGCGATCGAGGCGCAGCGCCAGTGCCGTGACGCCGAGTGCCGAAAGCGGCAGCAGGGCGGCAACCCAGGTCACTGCGCCGAGGCCCGGACCGTGGGAGATGACCGCGCCGCCCAGCCAGGCGCCGGCCGCATTGCCGAGGTTGAAGGCGGCGATGTTGAAGGAGGAGGCGAGGCTCTGCCCGGCGCCTTCGGCCTTTTCCAGCACCCACATCTGCAGCGGCGCCACGGTGGCGAAGGCAGCGGCGCCGAGCAGGCCGACAAACATGACCGCCAGCACCTGGCTCTGCAGGGCGAACGTCATCAGGCCAAGTACCAGCGCCAGCACGATCAAGCTGCCAAGCACGGACGGTACCAGCCAGCGGTCGGCGGCCTTGCCGCCGACCAGGTTGCCGGCGATGAGGCCGCCGCCGAAGACCAGCAGGATCGGCGACACCGCCGCTTCCGGAAAGCCGCTGATTTCGGTCAGCATCGGAGCGATGTAGGTGAAGACGGCAAAGACGCCGGCATAGCCAAGCACGGTGGTGGCGAAGCCGAGCAGGACGGGTGCGCGGCCGAGCACCGCGAGATCGGCGCGCAGATTGCTCTTCTGGGGCTCTGGCTGGTCGCGCGGCACCAGGGCCAAGATGACCGCGAAGGCCGCGATGCCAACCAGCGTCACCGCCCAGAAGGTGGCGCGCCAGCCGAAGGCCTGGCCGAGCCAGGTGCCGAAGGGAACGCCGAGGATATTGGCGACGGTCAGCCCGGTGAACATCAGCGCGATCGCCGAGGCTTTCCTGTTGGGCGCGACCAGCCCGGTTGCCACGACCGAGCCGACGCCGAAGAAGGTGCCGTGGGCAAAGGCGGTGAGCACGCGGGCGCCCATGAGCGTCCAGTAATCGGGAGCGAGCGCGCAGGCCAGATTTCAGCGCCAGGAGCACGGTCTTGCGCGGCCAGCGGCCGGTGGCGATGGTGAGCAGCGGCGCGCCGATAACGACGCCCAGCGCATAGCCGGAGATCAGCTGGCCGGCGGCCGAGATCGAGACTCCAAGATCGCCGCTGACCTCGAGCAGCAGGCCCATGATGACGAATTCGGTGACGCCGATGCCAAAGGCGCCGGCGGCAAGGGCATAGAGAGCAAGAGGCATGGCGATCTTCCCGTTGGTGGTGCCGGGACGCACTTCCCCGCGTCCCGGCTCGGAAGATCGTGTTGCTGCCGTCTGTGAACCAGACTTGCCCGAGGCACATCGGTTGTGAAATAGATTCTTAGATGGCGAGATCAGAGATAAACCGCTCCGGCGAGATCGAGGTGTTTGTACGCGTCGTCGAGGCTGGCAGCTTTTCGGCTGCGGCGCGGGCGCTGCGCATGACGCCGTCGGCGGTGAGCAAGCTGATCGCGCGGCTGGAGGCGCGGCTCGGCGCCCGCCTGGTCAGCCGTTCGACGCGCAGGCTGCAGCTCACGCCGGAAGGGGCCGCCTTCCACGACAGCGGCGTGCGCATCCTGGCCGACATGGCGGCGGCCGAGCGCGAGGCAGCAGCGGGTGCCGCGCCGCGCGGCCTGCTCAGGATCAACTCCTATGTGCCGTTCGGCCAGCACCGGCTGATCCCGCTTTTGCCGAGCTTCCTAGAGCGCTATCCCGAAGTCTCGGTCGACGTCGTCCTGACCGACCATGTCATCGACCTGATGGAGGAGCGCGCCGATGTCGCCATCCGCGCCGGGCCGCTCGGCGAATCACGGCTGGTGGCACGCAAGCTCGGGCAGAGCGGCGTGGTGGTGGTCGCGGCACCTTCCTACCTCGATGCGCGCGGCACGCCGCGCGCGCCGGCCGATCTCGATCGCCACAACCGCATGGGCTTCCGCTTCGCGCGCCATATCGACGGCTGGCCGTTTGCCGACAGGGCCGGCCGTGCCACCGTGGTCCCAATCACGGGCAATGCCCAGGTTAGCGACGGCGAGGCGATGCGGCTGATGGCGCTTGCCGGCGCGGGCATCGCCCGGCTGGCGCGCTGGCATGTCGAGCCCGACATCGCCGCCGGCCGGCTGGTGCCGTTGCTCGAGGATTTCAATCCCGGCGACGAGGAAATGACCCACGCCGTCTATGTCGGCCAGGGCAAGCACCTGCCGGCCAGGGTGCGTGCCTTTCTCGATTTTCTGGTCGAAACGGTGCGGCTCTGAACGAGGAAGCCGCGCGCCCGAGGGACGCGCGGCTGCTCAGACGAAGCGGACGAACTAGGCCTTCGGCACGAACGGCGCCGGGCGCCGGCCCGCGCCCTGCCGGTCCAGCATCCAGCCAGGATATTCGGAGGGCAGCGCGCTGACCTCGTCCAGCCTGGCGAGATCCTCGGCGTCGAGCTTCAGCGCGGTGGCGGCAAGGTTCTGCTCGAGCTGGTCCATGCGGCTGGCGCCGATGATGACGCTCATCACGAAGGGCTTGGCCAGCACGTAGCCGAGCGCCACCGTGGCAACGCTGACATCGTGCTTCCTGGCGATCTCGCGCATGACGGCGACCGCCGCCCAGGCGCGATCCTCGTTGACCGGCGGGAAGTTGAAGGAGGCGCGGCGGCCCTCCCCATTGCCGGGCGCGCCCGGACCGTATTTGCCGGAGAGCAGCCCGCCGGCCATCGGTGACCAGACCATCAGGCCGAGCTTCTCCTCATTGAGCAGCGGCACGATCTCGCGTTCGAGGTCGCGGCCGGCGATCGAATAGTAGGACTGCACGGTCTCGAAGCGGGCAAATCCCTTGCGCTCTGCAATGCCCAGCGCCTTGGCGATGCGCCAGGCCTGCCAGTTGGAGACGCCGACGTAACGCACCTTGCCACTGGACACGAGATCGTCGAGCGCCCGCAGCGTCTCGTCGATCGGGCTCACCGTGTCGGTGCCGTGCAGCTGGTAGAGGTCGATGTGATCGAGCTGCAGCCGTTCGAGGCTGGCCTCGACCGAATCCATGATGTGGCCGCGGGAGGAGCCGCGCTGGTTCGGGCCCTCGCCCATGACGCCATGCACCTTGGTGGCGATGATGACGTCCGACCTTTTGACGCCGAGATCGCGGAGCGACTGGCCGAGCAGTCTTTCGGAGGCGCCGAAGGAATAGACGTCGGCCGTGTCGAAGAAGTTGACGCCGGCGGCAATCGAACGGCCGACGATCTCGTTGACGCCTTTCTGGTCGAGGCTGGCGATCAGCCCCCATTGGGCGTTCTCGCCGGCGGCGCCGAAGGTCATGGTGCCGAGGCAAAGTTCGGAGACGAACAGCCCGGTGTTTCCGAGTTGATTGTAGCGCATGGTGGGAGCTCCAGGGAGGAATGGGAATGACGCTGAACAAATAGGAACGGCACGTTCCGTTTCAAGCGCTGGAGCAAGCGCGGCGAGCAACTGGCTCAAGAGAACCGTCGGGGAGCCACCGCTAGGCCTGGCAAGCCTTTGCGTCAAGATTCATCGCCCAGCTATCGGCTGCCGAAGATCGCCGAGCCGACCCGGACGCCGGTCGCGCCGAAGGCGATCGCCGTCTCGTAGTCGCCGGACATGCCCATCGAGAGCTTCGCGACGCCTGCCTCCTTGCCGAGCTTCTCCAGCAGCGCGAAGTGCGGGCCGGGGTTCTCATCAGCCGGCGGGATGCACATCAGGCCTTCGATGGCGAGGCCGTGCACCTCTTGGCAGCGCCTGACGAAGGCGACCGCCTCGCGCGGCTCGATGCCGGCCTTTTGCGGCTCCGAGCCGGTGTTGACCTGAACGTAGAGTTTTGGCTTCCGGCCCTGCCGTGCGATCTCCTTGGCAAGTTCGGCGGCGATCTTCTCGCGGTCCACGGTCTCAATGACGTCGAACAGCGCGACCGCTTCCTTGGCCTTGTTCGACTGCAGCGGACCGATCAGATGCAATTCGATGCCGGGAAATTGATGCTTCAGCGCCGGCCATTTGCCTTGCGCCTCCTGCACGCGGTTCTCCCCGAAGGCGCGCTGGCCGGCGTCGATGACCGGGCTGATCGATGCGGCCTCGAAGGTCTTCGACACCGCCACCAGCGTGACCGCGCCTTGGTTGCGGCCGGCCTCGCGCTCGGCGGCGGTAATCCTTGCCTTGACGGCAAAAAGCTGTTCGACGGCGCTCGTCATGCCCATATCCTGCCTGTAGTTTTGGTCCTCGCCGGCTCGCCGCAGTTGACGGGTCCGGCAATCCATGGTGAACACCGCGACGACATTTTCCTGGGCCGCCGGGCATTGCCCCGCGGTTCGTGCCAGCTTTTAAGTGAAAAACATCCGATGGCAACCGAACGATACAATCCGCGCGCGTCAGAGCCCAAATGGCAGAAGGCCTGGGCCGAAAAGAAGCTGTTCGAGGCCGACAACGCCGATCCGAAGCCGAAATACTACGTGCTGGAGATGTTCCCCTATCCGTCGGGACGCATCCATATCGGCCACACCCGCAACTACACGATGGGCGACGTCGTGGCGCGCTACAAGCGCGCCAAGGGTTTCAACGTGCTGCACCCGATGGGCTGGGACGCCTTCGGCATGCCGGCCGAGAACGCGGCGATGCAGAACAAGGTCCACCCCAAGGACTGGACCTATGAGAACATCGCCACCATGCGCGAGCAGCTCAAGGTCATGGGCCTGTCGCTCGACTGGGCGCGCGAGTTCGCCACCTGCGACGTCGACTACTACCACCGCCAGCAGATGCTGTTCCTCGACTTCGTCGAAAAGGGGCTGGTGACGCGCAAATCCTCCAAGGTCAACTGGGACCCGGAGGACATGACCGTGCTCGCCAACGAGCAGGTCATCGACGGTCGCGGCTGGCGCTCCGGCGCGCTGGTCGAGCAGCGCGAACTGACGCAGTGGTTCTTCAAGATCACCGACTTCGCGCAGGACCTGCTGGATTCGCTCGAAGGCCTCGACGAATGGCCGGAGAAGGTCAAGCTGATGCAGCACAACTGGATCGGCCGCTCGGAAGGGCTGCTGATCCGCTGGCCGCTGGCCAAGCCGGTCGCCGGCGAGCATGAGCTGGAGGTCTACACGACCAGGCCGGACACCATTTTCGGCGCCTCGTTCATGGCGGTCGCCGCCGACCATCCGTTGGCCAAGAAGGCCGCCGAGGATAATGTCGAGCTGGCCAAGTTCATCGACGAGGTCCGCCACATGGGCACCTCGGTGGCGGCGCTCGAGACGGCCGAGAAGAAGGGCTTCGACACCGGCATCCGCGTCGTCCATCCGTTCGACGAGAACTGGACGCTGCCGGTCTATGTCGCCAATTTCGTGCTGATGGAATACGGCACCGGCGCCATCTTCGGCTGCCCGTCCGGCGACCAGCGCGACCTCGACTTCGCCAACAAATACGGCCTGCCGGTGATCCCGGTGGTGATGCCGGAAGGCGGCGACGCCAAGACCTTCCAGATCATCGAGGAGGCCTATGTCGACGACGGCGTGATGATCAATTCGCGCTTCCTCGACGGCATGAAGCCGGAGAAGGCCTTCGACGAGGTGGCCAAGCTGCTGGAAAAGAAGACGATCGGCAACCGGCCGATGGCCGAGCGCAAGGTGAACTTCCGCCTGCGCGACTGGGGCATTTCGCGCCAGCGCTACTGGGGCTGCCCGATCCCGATGATCCACTGCGAGGATTGCGGCGTGGTGCCGGTGCCGAAGGCCGACCTGCCGGTCAAGCTGCCCGACGACATCGAGTTCGACCGGCCGGGCAACCCGCTCGATCGCCACCCGACCTGGCGGCACGTCAATTGCCCGCAATGCGGCAAGCCGGCGCGGCGCGAGACCGACACGATGGACACGTTCGTCGATTCGTCCTGGTATTTCGCGCGCTTCACCGCGCCGTGGGCCAACGATCCGACTGAGCCGAAGGCGGCCGACGAATGGCTGGCGGTCGACCAGTATATCGGCGGCATCGAGCACGCGATCCTGCATTTGCTCTATTCGCGCTTCTTCACCCGTGCCATGCGCGAGACCGGCCACCTCGATCTCGCCGAACCGTTCAAGGGCCTGTTCACGCAAGGCATGGTGGTGCACGAGACCTACCGGGTCGGCGGCCCGTCCAACAACGGACGCTGGCTGTCGCCGAGCGAGGTCAGGCTCGAGGACGACGGCGGCAAGCGCCGCGCCGTCGATATCGCCACCGGCGAGGAGGCCGTCATCGGCCCGCTGGAGAAGATGTCGAAGTCGAAGAAGAACACGGTGAGCCCGGAAGAGATCACCGACGGCTACGGCGCCGATACCGCGCGCTGGTTCATGCTGTCGGATTCGCCGCCCGAGCGCGACGTCGAATGGACCGACGACGGCGCCGCCGGCGCGCATCGCTTCGTCCAGCGCATCTGGCGCCTGGTGTCGATCGCGGCCGAATCGCTCACCGGCGTGCAGCCCGAGGCGGCGCGAGAGGGCGAGGCTGGCGCTGTCTCCAAGGCCGCGCACAAGAGCCTCAAGGCGGTCGGCGAGGATATCGAGAAGCTCGGCTTCAACCGCGCCATCGCTCGCATCTATGAGCTGGCCAACGCCCTGACCACGCCGCTCAACGAAGCGGCCGAAGGCAAGGCCGATGCGGCGCTGAAAGGCGCCTGCCGCGAGGCGGTGGAGATCCTGGTGCACCTGATCGCGCCGGTCATGCCGCATCTGGCCGAGGAGTGCTGGGAAACGCTGGGCGGCACCGAAATGGTCGCCGAACGGCCGTGGCCGGTCTACGATCCGGCGCTCGTCGTCGACAACGAGATCGTGCTTCCCGTCCAGGTCAACGGCAAGAAGCGCGGGGATTTGACAATTGCCCGCGACGCGGACCAAGGTGCGGTCGAAAAAGCGGTGCTGGCCCTAGACTTCGTGCAGAAAGCGCTGGAAGGTAAGGCGCCCCGCAAGGTGATCATCGTGCCGCAGAGGATCGTCAATGTCGTTGCCTGATCGGGAAAAGACTGGTGTGGTGCGTTTGCTCGGCCGCGCCGCGCTGTACGGCCTGGTCGCCTCGGTGGCATTGGTGTCGGCCTGCACCGTCAGGCCGCTCTATTCGAACGCGCCGCTCACCGCCGGCTCCACTGTCGGCGCCTCCGCCGAACTGGCGTCGATCTCGGTCAAGCCGGTCAAGACCCGCTATGCCCAGCAGGTGCGCAACAATCTGATCTTCGGCTTCGGCCAGGGCGCCGGCGAGCCGGCAACGCCGGCCTACATCCTCGATCTCGGCGTCACCGAACTGGTCGAATCGGCAGCACTTGTGCAGATCCAGACCGACGAGGACGAGCCGACCGCGGGCACGGTGACGCTGACCTCGTCGTATGTGCTGACCGATGCGAGCACGGGCACGGTCATCGCCACCGGCAAGCGCTCGGTGCCGTCCTCCTTTGACCGGCCGCGCCAGGAATATGCGTCCTACCGGGCGCAGATCGATGCCGAGAACCGCGCCGCGCGCGAGCTGGCGGACCTGCTCAGGCTCTCGGTGGCGCAGGATCTGGTCAAGCACGGCAAGAAGGCCTGAGAGACCGTTTGGAAATTCTACTCCGGCGGCCATCTGCCGGCGGTTTCTGTGCTTCCGGTGCTCACGGACCTGAATGTCCGCTGCGCTCCGGTTCTCGAAACCACCGCCATATGACTCGCCAGAGCGAATTTCGAAACGGTCTCTGAGCGTTTCCGACTTTGCTGTTTGCAACAAAAAAAGGCCGGTCGCCTGGCCTTTTTTCGTATCGTTGAGACGAGATCAGCCGATCTTCTGGCCGGTCTTGGCCCAGTCGGCGAGGAAGGCGGCAAGGCCCTTGTCGGTCAGCGGATGGCTGACCAGCGCCTTCAGCGTCGCCGGCGGCGCGGTGATGACGTCGGCGCCGATCAGCGCCGCCTGCTTGACGTGGTTCACGGTGCGCACCGAGGCGGTCAGGATCTCGGTCTGGTAGTCGTAGTTGTCGTAGATCTGCCGGATCTCCTGGATCAGCTCCATGCCGTCCGAGCCGGTGTCGTCGATGCGGCCGACGAAGGGCGAGATGAAAGAGGCGCCGGCCTTGGCGGCGAGCAGCGCTTGGTTGGCGGAGAAGCAGAGCGTGACGTTGACCATGCGCTTCATTTCGGTGCGGATGGTCTTGCAGGCCTTCAGCCCGTCCAGCGTCAGCGGCACCTTGATGCAGACATTGGGGGCGATCTTGGCCAGCACCTCGGCCTCGGCCATCATCTGCTTGTATTCGGTCGCCACGACCTCGGCCGAGACCGGGCCCTCGACGATGTCGCAGATCTGCTTGGTCACCTCGGCAATCTTGCCACCCGATTTCAGGATCAGCGAGGGATTGGTGGTGACGCCATCGAGCAGCCCCAGATCGTTCAGCTCGCGGATTTCCTTGATATCGGCGGTGTCGACAAAAAATTTCATCGCGGTCTCCTGAAGATTTTCATGTGCATGACATGCAGCTTGGGGGTCGGCCTTTGCTCTAGACCAAAGTCGGGGCAAGGTCACGCCTCATGATGGAAGATTCGCCCTTTGTCGCGGCCGCGCCGGTGCTGGTGCCGATGCCGGCCGAGCGGCCTTACACCTATGCGGTGCCGGCCGGCATGCGCGTGGTGCCGGGTTCGATCGTGCGCGTGCCGCTGGGGCCCCGGCAGGTCGCCGGCATCGTCTGGGACGGCGCCGTCGAGACGGTCGACGCGAGGAAATTGCGGCCAATCGAGCAGGTGTTCGATTGCCCGCCGATCGACCGCGCGATGCGCCGCTTCGTCGACTGGATCGCGCAATACACGCTGGCGGCGCCGGGCATGGTGGCGCGCATGCTGCTTCGTGCGCCTGAGGCCTTCGACCCGGAGCCCTGGATCGAAGGCCTGCAGCTCACCCTGGCCAGACCCGACCGGATGACCGAGGCGAGGGCGCGCGTGCTGGCGACGGCCGAGGGCGGCCTCGCCTGGACGCGCTCGGGCCTGGCGCATGCGGCCGGCGTGTCGTCGGCGGTCATCGACGGCTTGCGGGCGCAAGGCGTGTTCGAGACGGTGATGATCCCGCCGCGGCCGGTGGTGGCGGCGCCCGATCCGGCCTACGCGCAGCCGACGCTGATGCCCGACCAGGAGGATGCGGCGGCCATGCTGCGTGCCGGCGTCGCGGCGAACGCCTTTGGCGTCACGTTGCTCGATGGCGTCACCGGATCCGGCAAGACCGAGGTCTATTTCGAGGCGGTGGCGGCGGCGCTCGACCAGGGCAGGCAGGTGCTGATCCTGCTGCCGGAAATCGCGCTGACCCATGCCTTCCTGGAACGCTTCCAGGACCGGTTCGGCGCCAAGCCGGCCGAGTGGCATTCGGACCTGCCGCCGAGGATGCGCGAGAAAGTCTGGCGGCAGGTGGCGGAAGGCGGCGTGCGCGTCGTCGCCGGCGCGCGCTCGGCGCTGTTCCTGCCTTTCCCTGAGCTTGGCCTGGTCGTCGTCGACGAGGAGCACGACCCCGCCTACAAGCAGGAGGATCGCGTCTTCTACAATGCCCGCGACATGGCGGTGGTTCGCGGCCACATAGGCGGCTTCCCGATCGTGCTCGCCTCGGCGACGCCGTCGGTCGAGAGCCGGGTCAATGCCAGCCAGGGCCGCTATCATCGGGCGGTGCTTTCGTCGCGCTTTGCCGAGGCGGCGCTGCCCGACCTGAAGTCGATCGACATGCGCCGCGCGCCGCCGGCGCGCGGCGGCTTCCTGTCGCCGCTGCTTCTCGACCAGATGCGGCGCACGCTGGAGAAGAAGGAGCAGTCGCTCTTATTCCTCAACCGGCGCGGCTATGCGCCGCTGACGCTGTGCCGCGTCTGCGGCCACCGTTTCGGCTGTCCGGTCTGCTCGGCCTGGCTGGTCGAGCACCGCTTTCGCGGCCAGCTTGTCTGCCACCATTGCGGGCATAATGAGCGGCGGCCGGAGGCGTGCCCCGAATGCGGTACGCTCGACCATCTGGTCGCTTGCGGTCCCGGCGTCGAGCGCATTGCCGAGGAGGTGGTGGCGCACTTCCCCGACGCCCGCACCATCGTGCTCTCGTCCGACCTGATGGGCGGCGTGCGACGGCTCAGGCTCGAGTTGGAAGCCATCGCCAATGGCGAGGCCGACATCGTCATCGGCACGCAGCTCGTCGCCAAGGGCCATAATTTTCCCAACATGACATTGGTCGGCGTGGTCGACGCCGATCTCGGCCTCGCCAATGGCGATCCGCGCGCGGCCGAGCGAACCTTCCAGCTGCTCAGCCAGGTGACGGGTCGCGCCGGCCGCACCGGCAAGAAGAGCCTCGGCCTGCTGCAGACCTACCAGCCGGACCATCCGGTGATGCGGGCCATCGTCTCCGGCGATGCCGAGGCCTTTTACGAGCGCGAGGTCGCCGAGCGCGAGCGGGCGGCGCTGCCGCCCTTCGGCCGGCTCGCCGGCGTTATCGTCAGCGCCGCGACGCGGGCCGAAGCGGAGGCGCATGCGCGCGGCCTGCGCCGCGCCGCGCCGCAGGCGGCCGATCTGTTCGTGCTGGGCCCGGCCGAGGCGCCGTTGTCACTGCTCGGCGGGCGCCACCGCTTCCGCCTGCTGATCCAGGGCGAGCGGCGCGCCGACATGCAGGGCTTCATCCGCGCCATGCTGGCCGAAGGGCCGAAATTGCGCGGCTCGGTCCGGGTCCAGGTCGATATCGATCCGCAGAGCTTTTTGTGAGATTGATCACGCGATCGGAGGCATGAACAGATGAAAACCCTCGGCCTCATCGGCGGCATGAGTTGGGAATCGACCGCCATCTACTATCGCCTGCTCAACGAGATCGTGCGCGAGCGGCTCGGCGGGCTGCATTCGGCGCAGCTGCTCTTATGGTCGTTCGACTTCGCCGAGATCGCCGAGCGCCAGCATGCCGGCGACTGGCAGGGCGCGGGCGTGCTGCTCTTCGAGGCCGCGCGCAAGCTGGAGGCGGGCGGCGCCGAGGGCCTGGTGGTTTGCACCAACACCATGCACAGGCTGGCGGACGAGGTGCAGGCGGCGGTGTCGATCCCCCTGATCCACATCGCCGACGCCACCGCGGTCGCGGTCAGGGATGCCGGCGTCAGGCGGCCGGCGCTGCTCGCCACCCGCTTCACCATGGAGCAGGATTTCTACAAGGGCCGGCTCGCCGAGAAATATGGCCTGCAGCCTATCGTGCCCGACCAGGCCGGCCGCGACATGGTGCACCGGGTGATCTATGACGAACTCTGCCAGGGCATCGTCAAACCCGATTCGCATGCGGCCTATGTCGAAGAAGTCGGCCGCCTGCGGCGCGATGAGAATATCGACGGCGTCATCATGGGCTGCACCGAGATCACCATGCTGATCGGCCAGGCGGACTTCGACATTCCGGTGTTCGACACGACGCGCCTGCATGCCGAGGCGGCGGTCGCATTCGCCCTGTCTTGATACGCCTTTCGTAAAGTTCCGGCGCCATCTGGCGCATGGCTTTTCCTCCGCTAGAATGCCCCGGTTTTCAAACAGGCATTTACGAGGGGACAAGATGGAATTTGCGTTTCCGTGGCCGATGAGCCAGGGCGAGTGGCTGGCATGGTCGAGCGCGGTGGCGACCTTGCTCATCGGCCTGCTGCTGTTCCTGGCGCCGAACCTCGCTTTCAGGATCCTCAGGCTGCAGGCCAGGCCGGAGAAGGCGGCGGCGATCGCCGAGGGGCGCGGCCGCATGTCGGGCTTCTATCTCGGCGTCAGCCTGTGCTGCATCCTGCTCGCGCAGCCGCTGCTTTACATGGCGCTCGGCTTCTCCTGGCTGTTCACCGCTTTCGGCCGTTTGCTGTCGATGATGTCGGACGGCGCCAACACCCCTTTCAACTGGGCTTCCATCGTGGTTGAGCTGGTGCTGGCGGCATTGCCGCTCGCCTTTGCTTTCGGCTTTTTGCCCTGAATCCTTGACTAATCCGGCGCTTGCGGTTGGTCTCTACCGCCGGATGCGACAAAAGTGCCTGAAAACCATGCCGGACGACGCATTGCGGTCTTAAAAGGCCTGTGCTAGACGGCAATCGACTTTCGGCCGGGGATAGCGGAAGCCGCGCCTCCGTGCTTGGAAAAATGCAGTAAGGTCAAAGATTTAGCCAGAGTTCTCGCTCGCGCCAACAATCTGCGGCCTGTCAGACAAGAGAAAAGACGGTCCGTGGCTCAATCGTCATCGCCAATCTCAGCTGTCGCAGAACGCTATGCGGGTTCGCTGTTCGAACTCGCGCTGCAGGCAAATTCGGTCGCCCAGGTCGAGGCTGACCTCACCAGTTTCGAGGCGCTGCTTGAAGGCAGCGCCGATCTTTCCCGGCTGATCAACAGCCCGGTGTTCTCCAGCGAGGATCAGGCCAAGGCGATCGCCGCGATCGTCGCCAAGGCAAAGCTCGGCGGGCTCGCCGGCAATTTCCTGCGCGTCGTCGCCAAGAACCGCCGCCTGTTCGCAGTGCCCGGCATGATCAAGGCTTTCCGCCGCATCGCCGCCGATCATCGTGGCGAGGCTTCGGCCGAGGTCACCTCGGCGCATGCGCTGACGGCGGCGCAGGAGACCGAACTGAAGGCGGCGCTGAAGGGCGTTGCCGGCAAGGACGTGGCCATCACGGTCACCGTCGACCCGTCGCTGCTCGGCGGGCTGGTGGTCAAGATGGGCTCGCGCCAGATCGATACGTCGCTCAAAACCAAACTCAATTCGCTCAAGCTTGCACTGAAAGAGGTCGGCTGATGGACATCCGCGCCGCGGAAATTTCCGCAATTCTGAAAGACCAGATCAAGAATTTCGGCAAGGAGGCCGAGGTCTCCGAAGTCGGCCAGGTGCTGTCCGTCGGTGACGGCATCGCCCGCGTCTACGGCCTCGACAATGTCCAGGCCGGTGAAATGGTCGAATTCCCCGGCGGCATCCGCGGCATGGCGCTGAACCTCGAAGCCGACAATGTCGGCGTCGTCATCTTCGGCAACGACCGCGACATCAAGGAAGGCGACACCGTCAAGCGGACCGGCGCCATTGTCGACGCGCCTGTCGGCATGGGCCTGCTCGGCCGCGTCGTCGATGCGCTCGGCAATCCGATCGACGGCAAAGGCCCGATCAAGGCGACCGAACGCAAGCGCGTCGACGTCAAGGCGCCCGGCATCATTCCGCGCAAGTCGGTGAACGAGCCGATGTCGACCGGCCTCAAGGCCATCGATGCGCTGATCCCGGTCGGCCGCGGCCAGCGCGAACTGGTCATCGGCGACCGTCAGACCGGCAAGACCGCGATCATTCTCGACACGATGCTGAACCAGAAGTCGGTGCACGAAAACGGCCCGGAAAAGGAAAAGCTCTACTGCGTCTACGTCGCCGTCGGCCAGAAGCGCTCGACCGTCGCGCAGTTCGTCAAGGTGCTGGAAGAGCGCGGCGCGCTTGAATATTCGATCGTCGTTGCCGCCACCGCTTCCGACCCGGCGCCGATGCAGTTCCTGGCGCCGTTCACCGGCGCCACCATGGGCGAATATTTCCGCGACAACGGCATGCACGCGCTGATCAGCTATGACGATCTGTCGAAGCAGGCCGTCGCCTATCGTCAGATGTCGCTGCTGCTGCGCCGCCCGCCGGGCCGCGAGGCCTATCCGGGCGACGTCTTCTACCTGCACTCGCGCCTGCTCGAGCGCGCCGCAAAGCTCAACGACGATCTGGGCGGCGGCTCGCTGACCGCGCTGCCGATCATCGAGACGCAGGCCAACGACGTGTCGGCCTACATCCCGACCAACGTGATCTCGATCACCGACGGCCAGATCTTCCTCGAAACCAACCTGTTCTTCCAGGGCATTCGTCCGGCGGTCAATGTCGGCCTGTCGGTGTCGCGCGTCGGCTCGTCGGCGCAGATCAAGGCGATGAAGCAGGTTGCCGGCTCGATCAAGGGCGAACTCGCTCAGTATCGCGAAATGGCGGCCTTCGCGCAGTTCGGCTCCGACCTCGACGCCGCCACGCAGCGCCTGCTGAACCGCGGCTCGCGCCTGACCGAACTCCTGAAGCAGCCACAGTTCTCGCCGCTCAAGGTCGAGGAGCAGGTTGCGGTGATCTTCGCCGGCGTCAACGGTTACCTCGACAAGCTGGCGATCAACCAGGTCGGCAAGTTCGAGCATGGCCTGCTCAGCCACATGCGCTCGGCCGGCAAGGACGTGCTCGACGGCATCCGCAAGGAGAAGGCGCTGTCGGACGATCTGCGCGCCAAGCTCAAGGCCGAGATCGACGCCTTCGCCAAGACCTTCGCCTAAGAAGAAGCCGGACGCACGGGATCAGGTTTGAAGCATGCCTTCATTAAAAGACCTTCGTAACCGTATCGCCTCGGTCAAGGCGACGCAGAAGATCACCAAGGCGATGCAGATGGTCGCCGCGGCGAAGCTGCGCCGCGCGCAGGAAGCAGCGGAAGCGGCGCGTCCCTATTCCGAGCGGATGGGCGCGGTGCTGGCCAACATCACCCAGGCGATCGGCGGCGGCGGCGATGCTCCGGCGCTGATGACCGGCACCGGCAGGGACGACGTGCAACTGCTCGTCGTCTGCACCGCCGAGCGCGGCCTCTGCGGCGGCTTCAATTCGCAGATCGCCCGCCTTGCCCGCGACCACATCCGCAAGCTCCTGGCCGACGGCAAGCAGGTCAAGATCATCTGCGTCGGCAAGAAGGGCTACGACATCCTGCGCCGCGACTACGCATCGCTGATCCTTGAGCGCGTCGACCTGCGTGAAGTGCGGACGCTCGGCTTCGCCAATGCCGATGCGATCGCGAAGAAAGTCATCCACCTCTTCAACGAGGGCGGTTTCGACGTCTGCACACTGTTCTACTCGCAGTTCAAGTCGGTGATCAGCCAGATCCCGACGGCGCAGCAGATCATCCCGGCGGCGACTGCCGCTCCGGCTGCTGCCGAGGCGACCAATGGCGGCAACGCCGTCTACGAATACGAGCCGGAGCCGGGCGAGATCCTCTCCGACCTCATCCCGCGCAACATCTCGGTCCAGATCTTCCGCGCGCTGCTCGAAAACGCAGCCGGCGAGATGGGCGCCAAGATGAGCGCCATGGACAATGCGACGCGCAACGCCGGCGACATGATCAACAAGCTGTCGATCACCTACAACCGCCAGCGGCAGGCGCAGATCACCAAGGAATTGATCGAAATCATTTCGGGCGCCGAGGCGCTCTAGTCGCGGGCCCATGTGGAGGTCGCTGACCTCCATGCGGACAGCGCGAGAAACAGAAAGACGAAAAAGGGCAAAGACGATGGCGAAAGCAGCGACTCCGAAGACCGCCGCCAAGGCGGCACCGGCCAAGGCTCCGGCAGCAGCCGCGAAGGCCGCTCCGGCCAAGAAGGCGGCGGCACCAGCCAAGGCAGCACCGGCCAAGGCGGCGAGCGTCGCCGTCAAGAAGACCGGCGCCGTCGGCAAGGTCCGCCAGGTCATCGGCGCCGTCGTCGACGTGCAGTTCGGCGACCACCTGCCGGCGATCCTGAACGCGTTGGAAACCTCCAATGTCGGCAACCGCCTCGTGCTCGAAGTGGCCCAGCATCTCGGCGAAAACACCGTGCGCTGCATCGCCATGGACTCAACCGAAGGCCTGGTCCGCGGCCAGGAGGTCTATGACACCGGCGCGCCGATCTCGGTGCCGGTCGGTCCCGGCCTGCTCGGCCGCATCATCAACGTTATCGGCGAGCCGGTCGACGAGGAAGGCACGGTCGACGGCGTCGAACAGCGCGCCATCCACCAGCCGGCTCCGGCCTATGTCGACCAGTCGACGGAAGCGCAGATCCTGGTCACCGGCATCAAGGTGCTCGACCTGCTCGCTCCTTACGCCCGCGGCGGCAAGATCGGCCTGTTCGGTGGCGCCGGCGTCGGCAAGACGGTGCTGATCCAGGAACTGATCAACAACGTCGCCAAGGCGCATGGCGGCTTCTCGGTGTTCGCCGGCGTCGGCGAGCGCACCCGCGAAGGCAACGACCTCTATCACGAGTTCATCGAATCGGGCGTCAACAAGAAGGGCGGCGGCGCCGGCTCCAAGGCCGCTCTCGTCTACGGCCAGATGAACGAGCCGCCGGGCGCCCGCGCCCGCGTCGGCCTGACCGGCCTCACCGTTGCCGAGTACTTCCGCGACCAGGGCCAGGACGTGCTGTTCTTCGTCGACAACATCTTCCGCTTTACCCAGGCGGGCTCGGAAGTGTCGGCGCTGCTCGGCCGTATTCCTTCGGCCGTGGGCTATCAGCCGACGCTGGCCACCGACATGGGCGCGCTGCAGGAGCGCATCACGACGACGACCAAGGGCTCGATCACCTCGGTGCAGGCGATCTACGTGCCGGCCGACGACTTGACCGACCCGGCGCCGGCGACCTCGTTCGCTCACCTTGACGCCACCACCGTGCTCAACCGCGCGATCTCGGAAAAGGGCATCTACCCAGCCGTCGATCCGCTCGACTCGACCTCGCGCATGCTCGACCCGATGGTCGTCGGCGAGGAGCACTACCAGGTCGCGCGCCAGGTGCAGTCGATCCTCCAGCGCTACAAGTCGCTGCAGGATATCATCGCCATCCTGGGCATGGACGAGCTGTCGGAAGAGGACAAGCAGACCGTCGCCCGCGCCCGCAAGATCGAGCGCTTCCTGTCGCAGCCGTTCTTCGTCGCCGAAGTGTTCACGGGCTCGCCGGGCAAGCTGGTCGACCTCGCCGACACCATCAAGGGCTTCAAGGGCCTCTGCGCCGGCGACTACGACCACCTGCCGGAAGCCGCCTTCTACATGGTCGGCGGCATCGAGGAAGCGGTCGAGAAGGCTCAGCGCCTGGCGGCTGAAGCGGCGTAATCAAGGCAATAGGGAGTAGTCAGTAGTCAGTAGTGAATAGCAGCTGGGTGATCGGACAATTGTCCTCTCCCTACTCCCTACTCACTATTCCCTACTCACTAGATTGACATGGCTGAAGCTTTCAAGTTCGAACTGGTCTCGCCGGAGCGCCTGCTGGTTTCCGAAGAGGTCGAGTCCGTCGTCATTCCGGGCGCCGAAGGCGAGATGACCGTGATGGCCTTGCACGCGCCGGTCATGACCACGATCAAGCCGGGCGTCGTCACGGTGAAGACCGCCGGCGGCAAGGAAGAGCGCTACGTGGTGTTCGGCGGCTTCGCCGATATCGTGCCTTCCG
>NZ_RZOS01000129.1:0-13608 GCF_004022605.1 Mesorhizobium sp. M4B.F.Ca.ET.089.01.1.1 | reverse complement strand
TCTCGTCATTGTGCGAGTCGTGCACATGCGCCTCGCAGGTGGCTTCCAGCCTTGCCGCCCAGTCGGCGATGACGTCGCTCTTCGGCGACGCCGCCTCGGTGTGGATGGCGGCGGCGAGCTTGCGGATTTCGCCTGCCAGCACCGCCAGGTTGATGGTGCGGATCGACGCCATCTCGGGCTGTGCCTTGATGGTCATGACGGCGCGGCGCATGCCGTCGAGACGGTCGGCCAGCCGCTGGCGCAGGGGCCGGAGCTGCCGGCGGTCGTCGGGCAGTTCCTCGAGGCTCTCGTCGAGGATGGTCACCGTGTCGAGGATGCCCTCGAAATCGCCCTGCAGGTGGACGGAGGGCGCTTCCGCCCATTCGGCGCAAGCCGCCGCCACGGCCACCAGGTGGCCTGCGAGATTGCCGCTGTCGACCGCCGAGATGTAGAGCGGATAGAGCGGCTTCAGCGTTGTCGTATCGTACCAGTTGAAGAGATGGCCGCGGTCGCGCGGCATGCTCTCGATGGTCGTCATCGTCGCGTCGATGCGGGTGATCGCGTCGGACAGGCTGATCCAGCCGAAGTCGCGCGCCGAAACCACCGACAGCAGATAGACGCCGATATTGGTCGGCGAGGTGCGCGGCGCCACCACCGGCGCCGGGCTTTCCTGGAAATTGTCGGGCGGCAGATGGTGATGCTCGGCCGTCACGAAGGTCTCGAAATAGTGCCAGGTGCGGCGCGCGATGGTGCGCAGCGTATGGATGTCGGCGGCCGAGATGCGCAGCCGGTCCTCGGTCTCGGCCGAGCGGCTGATCCAGCAGGCGACCGCCGGCGAGCCGATCCAGAACAAGGCGAAGAAGAAGGCGACGAAGGCGCCGGTGGAATCGGCAAGCACCGGGATGGCGAGGCCGACGACACCGATGATTACCGCGCCATACATCATGCCGTAGTAGGCGGCGAGGTCGCTGCCGCCGCTCTTGTGCGCCTGCGAAGCGGTGCGCCATTCGAGCAGGTTCTGCCGGCTGACGAACAGGCGGTAGAGCGTCCGCACGATGGCATCGCCCATCATCCAGGCGAGATGCGCCATCAAAAGCACCTTCAACGCCACCAGGGCGGTGCCGAAGATGGTGTCGCGCGCCAGCGCCGAGAAATGGCCGCGCGGCGTCTGGTCGCCGCTCTTGGGCAGGATGCCGTTGACGATGTCGAAGGTCGGCGCCATGAACAGGCTGAGGATCAAGAGCGCCTGCCATTGCGCGGCCTGGGTGAAGGGCAGCAGCGTCCAACCGGCGATCGCCGCCATCACCCAGAAGATCGGGGTGAGCGAGCGGCGCAGATTGTCGACCATCTTCCAGCGCGACAGCGCCGGCACGCCGGAGCGCGGATCGAGGATGAAGCCGAGAAGCTGCCAGTCGCCCCGCGCCCAGCGATGGTGGCGCGACGCGTCGACCGAATAGCGGGTCGGATAGTCCTCGACCAGTTCGACATCGGTGACCAGGGCCGAGCGCGCCAGCGCGCCTTCGAGCAGATCGTGGCTGAGGACGGTGTTTTCCTCGATGCGGTCCTTCAGCGCCGCTTCGAAGGCATCGACATGGTAGAGGCCCTTGCCGGTGAAGGAGCCATCGCCGAAGACGTCCTGGTAGACGTCGGAAACGGCGAACACATAGGGGTCGAGGCCACGGTTGGCGGAGAAGACGCGCTGGAAGAAGGAGGCGTCGTCGCCGCTGGTCAGCGAAGCAGTGATGCGCGGCTGCAGAATGGTGTAGCCGGCGGTGACGACGCGCTTGGCGGCGTCGAAATGCGGGCGGTTGAGCGGATGGCAGAGCTTGCCGGCCAGACTGGCCACGGCATCGCGGGTGGTGCGCGTGTCGGCGTCCAGCGTCATCACATGCACGACTTTTTCCGGCAGCGGCACGTCGAGCGGCAAATAGGTGGTGTCGCTGTCGCCGCGCAGCAGAAGGTTCAGCTCGTGCAGCTTGCCGCGCTTGCGCTCCCAGCCCATCCAGCAGCCTTGCGCGGCGTTGTAGAGCCGGCGCCGATGCAGGACGTAGAAGCGCGGCGCGCCTTCAGTGGGGTAGCGGGCGTTGAGCCTGGCGATCTCGTCACGCGCAAATTGCAGAATCTCGATGTCGGCGGCGTCGATCTCGGTGTTCGAATCCGGCCAGTCCGAAAGCAGTGCGAAATGGATTTCGCCCGCCGAATTGGCGAGGTGATGCACCTCGATGTTGCGGATGTTTTCCTCGACATCGTCGCGCGAGCCGATCAGCGAGGGCACCACGACCAGCGTGCGCGCCTCGGCCGGCACGCCATGCTTGTAGTCATAGCCGACCAGCCGCGTCGGCTTCAGGAACAGCGACGCGACGGTGTTGAAGAAGGCGAGCGCGCCTTCCGAGGCCGGCACGGCGAACAGGGCCAACATCAGGACGATGGACGGCAGCGACAGGCCGAGATGGTCGAGGGCGTTGCCGGCGAGCGCCAGCAGCAGCACCGTCAGCGCGAAGACCGGCACGACGACGCCCAGCCAGCCGGTGCTGGTGAAGGCGCGCTTGGCCGTGACACTGATGGTCGGCCGGTAGCCGATCGCTTGTTCCAGCTCCAGCCGACGCGGGCCGACAAGGAAGAAGCCGACATCGGTATGCACCATGCCTTCGGCGTCGGTCGCTTCGGCCTGGGGGACCTCGGCGCCGGAGGCGTCGGCGATGACGACATGGCCGGCAAGTTCGATCGCCTTTTCGGCAACGCGGAATTCGGAGAGCTCCGAGCGGCGCGCCAGCTCTTCGATGGCCGTGCGATACTGGTCGCGCGAGAAGAAGTCGAGCGCGGCGAAGTCGGTCTTCTCGCGCAGCAGCGTATCGATGCGGCTGACGCCCTCGAACCAGACAGTCCAGTCGACGTCGTTGATGAGGCGCAGGCCACGGATGATGTTGCCGGTGGTGACATTGCCGCTGGACAGCGTGTGATGCTCGGAGATGATGATCTCCTCGGCATCGGAGCCGCTCTTCTCCAGCTCGCTTTCCAGCCATTCCAGCGCCCGGCCGGCATTCTGCGAACCGTCGCGCAGACGGTAGAGCAACTGGGTGGCGAAGGTGGTGTCCTGCGCATGGGTGCCGTAGTGCGACAGGATCTTCTGCCGGTCGGCGTTGTCGTCGGTCGCCAGCACGCGGTCGGCGACCTCGTTGGCGATCTGGCGCATCTGCCTGGTGCGGTTGACGCGCACGGCTATGCGGCGAAGATTCTCGATCAGCACGAAGCGCAGCAGCGACGGCAGCGCCCAGAGCTCGCCGATCTTCAGCGGCTCGACCGACTGGAAGCCCTCGACGATCGCCTTGAACATCGTCGCCGAGACGGAGCTGTCGGAATGCGCGACATAGGTCCAGGCCAGCGCCAGCGCGCGCGGCACACTGGTTCCGTCCGCCAGTTTCAGCGTCGGCAGCTGGCGGTAGAAGCGGCGCGGCAGGTCGCGCTTGACCTGAAAGATCGTCTCCTCGACCAGATAATTGTTGTCGAGCAGCCATTGCGCCGCCGGCGTGATGGTTTCGCCCTTGGCCTGCGCGGCATTGGTCGAGCGGTAGACCTCGAGGATTCGCTTGGCGCTGTCGCGGATGCGGCCCTGGAATTCGAACGGCGCCAGGCCGAACAGATCCTTGACGTCTCCCTTGGCGAGACCCGCGCCAAGCTCACGCAGCCGGTCTTCCGGCATGAAATTGGAGCGTATCGGCGCTTCGGTGATGACCGGAAAGCTGGCGCTCGTGAGTTCGATTTTGGCGGGATTCGTCTGTATGTTCATTTATAATTCCGTATGGCGGGCACGGTGCGGCGTCCCCGCCACGGCAATGGCCCTAAAACCTGCTCAAATGCAATTGGTTGCATGTCAACTTAGGCCGAAAGTTCGTTTTCCGCACCACCCAGGGCGTCATCTCTCAGCAACGCGGTGGACGAGCGCCCCACGCTCCCCGTCCCGTATCTGATCGAGGCAAGGAATCCGGCTTTTTCGTGATGCGGGCAAGAGCTTACGCCAATTTTCGCCGGCGTCGCGATCATGTTTGGCAACAGGCGTTAATGGTTACTGCCAGCCCGATCGATGCGGATCACGAACAGGATCGTGCTGGCGGCCGGCTCCAGGCGCTGTCTCGGGGTACCCCGATCCAGCACCAGCGCATCGAGCGGGCCGAGACGCTCGGGCGTAGTGCCGGCGAGCACGATCTCGCCATCGAGGGGCAGGACAAGGGTCGTGTCCGCCCTGGCCTCGATTTCCAGAGACGCCGCGACCGTCAGCCGCTCGACGGTGTGCGCCATGCGGCCGCGCCGGGTCATGACATTGAGGTCGGTGATCGGGCCGGAGATCAGCGCGGCTGCGGTCGGCACATCGGCAGCAAAGGAAAACGGGGCGGAGGCCCCGGTCAGTTCAGCCGGCGTTCCGCCGGCAATATCGAGCACGATCCCCTGCCCTTCCAGGACGCAAAGCGTGCGGTCGATGCCGGCAAAGCTCGAGAACGGCCCGCCCGTCTCGACGCGCGCCATGGAGACGCGCCAGTCGAAATCGTCAAGGCCGGCGCCGTCGGGCGAAACAGTGATTTCGGTCGTCGTGCCGCCGCCGTTCTTCCACGGCATGACGCGGTAGCCGGCGGCACGAAGGATGCGCATGCTCAGCCCAGTATGCCCGGCAGGTTGAGCTGGTGCTCTTTGGCGCACTCGATGGCGATGTCGTAGCCGGCATCGGCATGGCGCATGACGCCGGTCGCCGGATCGTTCCACAAAACCCGCTCCAGGCGCTTGGCGGCCGCCGGCGTGCCGTCGGCGACGATAACCATGCCGGAATGCTGCGAGAAGCCCATGCCGACGCCGCCGCCGTGGTGGAGCGACACCCAGGTCGCGCCCGAGGCGGTGTTGAGCAACGCATTGAGCAGCGGCCAGTCGGAAACGGCGTCGGAGCCGTCCTTCATCGCCTCGGTCTCGCGGTTGGGCGACGCGACCGAGCCGGAATCGAGGTGATCGCGGCCGATGACGACCGGCGCCTTGAGCTCGCCCTTGGCCACCATCTCGTTGAAGGCGAGGCCGAGCCGATGGCGATCGCCAAGGCCGACCCAGCAGATGCGTGCCGGCAGGCCCTGGAAGGCAATGCGCTCGCGCGCCATGTCCAGCCAGTTGTGCAGGTGGGTGTTGCCGGGGGTGAGCTCGCGCACCTTGGCGTCGGTCTTGTAGATATCCTCCGGATCGCCCGACAGCGCCGCCCAGCGGAACGGGCCGATGCCGCGACAGAACAGCGGGCGGATATAGGCCGGCACGAAGCCGGGGAAGGCAAAGGCGTTCTCGAAGCCCTCTTCCTTGGCGACCTGGCGGATGTTGTTGCCGTAGTCCAGCGTCGGCACGCCGGCGTTCCAGAACGCCACCATCGCCTCGACATGCTCGCGCATCGACGCGCGCGCCGCCTTCTCGACCGCCTTCGGATCCGAGACGCGCTTCTCGCGCCACTCGGCCATGGTCCAGCCCTTCGGCAGATAACCGTTCACCGGGTCATGCGCCGAGGTCTGGTCTGTGACCATGTCGGGGCGGATGCCGCGCCTGTACATTTCCGGCACGATCTCGGCCGCATTGCCGAGCAGGCCGACCGACTTCGCCTCGCCGGCCTTCGTCCAGCGCTCGATCTTCTCCAGCGCCTCGTCCAGCGTCTCGGCCTTCTCGTCGACATAGCGGGTGCGCAAACGGAAATCGATCGAATCCGGGTTGCATTCGATGGCGAGACAGCAGGCGCCGGCCATGACGGCCGCCAGCGGCTGGGCGCCGCCCATGCCGCCGAGGCCGGCTGTGAGGATCCACTTGCCCTTGAGGTTGCCGCCATAGTGCTGGCGGCCGGCCTCGACAAAGGTTTCATACGTGCCCTGGACGATGCCTTGCGTGCCGATATAGATCCAGGAGCCGGCCGTCATCTGGCCGTACATCATCAGGCCCTTCTTATCGAGCTCGTTGAACTTCTCCCAGTTCGCCCAGTGCGGCACGATGTTGGAGTTGGCGATCAGCACGCGCGGCGCATCGGCATGCGTGCGGAACACGCCGACCGGCTTGCCGGACTGCACCAGCAGCGTCTCGTCGTCGCCGAGCGTCTTCAGCGAGGCGGCGATGCGGTCGAAATCGTTCCAGGTGCGCGCGGCACGGCCGATGCCGCCATAGACGACCAGCTCGTTGGGGTTTTCAGCGACGTCGGGATCGAGATTGTTCATCAGCATGCGCAGCGGCGCCTCGGTCAGCCAGCTGCGGGCGTTGAGCTCGGCGCCGCGCGGGCTGCGGATTTCGCGGATATTGTGACGAGGATTGGTCATCATTGTCCCTTTCGAGTAAGGCGGCGCGTCAGCGCCCGGCCCAGTCAATGGCGGTTTCGAGAATGGTCTTCAGCGTGGCGCGGATCGGCGCCGCGTATTCGGGGTCGTACGGCACCGGCCAGTTGTCCGGCGCGCCTCTGCCTTCGGGCTCGTGCATGTAGCCGCGGTTGGAAAGTTCCATCTGCAGCGCATGGACGCCATTTTGCGGTTGGCCGAAATTGCGCGTGATCCAGCCGCCCTTGAAGCGGCCGTTGACCACCCAGGTCTGACCGGTACCAGCCATGATCTCGGCGACCTTGGCCTGCAGCGCCGGATCGGTGCTTTTGCCGTCATTGGTGCCGAGGTTGAACACCGGCAGCGTGCCCCCGAACAGGCGCGGCAGCACCGAGCGGATCGAGTGGCAGTCGTAGAGGACGATTCTTCCGTGCATGCCGTGCAGGCGGTCGATCTCGGCCTGCAAGGCGGCATGGTACGGCTTGAAGTAGGTCTCGCGGCGTTCGTCGATTTCCGAAGGCGTCGGCTCCTCGCCCATATGGTAGAGCGGATCGCCGTCGAAGGTCTCGGTCGGGCAAAGGCCAGTCGTCGCCTGGCCGGGATAGAGCGAGACGCCGGACGGGTCGCGATTGACGTCGATGACTGTGCGTGAGATCGCCGTGTGCACCACCGTCGCGCCGAGGTCGGCCGCAAAATCGTACAGTTTGTCGATCCACCAGTCGCAGTCACGGCGGCCGAGCCAGGGCGAGACCAGCCGGCTGTCGAGACCGGCAAGGTCGATGCCGGTGTGCGGGATCGAGACCAGCAAGGGTGCGGTGCCTCGGGTTACGCTGAGCCAGGAAGGCGCGGTCATCACGCCGCTCCCGCAATCGCCGGCAAGGCCACGGCGCTCGCCGCACTCACCGCGGCGCCGCTGCGCACCATGGCGATGGCCTTTTCCATGTCGGGATGGAAATGGCGGTCATTGTCGAGATGCGGCACTTCGGCCCGGACCAGCTTGCGCACCGCTTCAAGCGCTTCGCTGGACGCCAGCGGCGCATGGAAATCGCAGCCCTGCGCGGCCGCCAGGAGTTCGATGCCGATGACCGCGGTCGCATTCTCGATCATGCCAAGCAAGCGGCGGGCGCCGTGCGCGGCCATCGAGACGTGGTCTTCCTGGTTGGCCGAGGTCGGGATCGAATCGACGCTTGCCGGATAGGCCTTCTGCTTGTTTTCGGAAACCAGCGCCGCCGCCGTCACCTGCGGGATCATGAAGCCGGAATTCAGTCCCGGCTTGGGCGTCAGGAAGGCCGGCATGCCGGACAGCGCCGGATCGACCAGCATGGCGATACGGCGCTCCGACAGCGAGCCGATCTCGCAGACGGCAAGCGCGATCATGTCGGCGGCAAAGGCCACCGGCTCGGCGTGGAAATTGCCGCCGGAAAGCGCGGTGTCGTCCTCGGCGAAGATCAGCGGATTGTCGGTGACACCATTGGCCTCGGTCGCAAGCGTGTCGGCCGCCTTGCGCAGCACATCGAGCGCGGCGCCCATCACCTGCGGCTGGCAGCGCAGGCAATACGGGTCCTGCGCGCGCTCGTCGCCGACGCGGTGCGATTCACGGATGGCGCTGCCTGCCATCAAATCGCGCAGCGCGCCCGCCGTCTCGATCTGGCCGCGATGCTTCCTGAGCAGATGGATGCGCGGGTCGAAGGGCGCGTCCGAGCCCTTAGCGGCGTCCGTCGACAGCGCGCCGGCGACCAGCGCCGACTGATAGAGCGTCTCGGCCTCGAACAGGCCGGCGAGCGCGAAAGCCGTCGAGAACTGCGTGCCGTTGAGCAGCGCCAGTCCTTCCTTGGCGCCCAACGTCACCGGCTCAAGCCCGTGCGAGACGAAGGCGACCTTGGCCGGGAAGCGGCCATGCGGGGTGAAGCATTCGCCGACGCCGATCATGACCGCCGTCATGTGCGACAGCGGCGCGAGATCGCCGGAGGCGCCGACCGAACCTTGCGCCGGCACGACCGGAATGACGTCGTTGGCAAGCATCGCTTCCAGCAGCGCGATGGTCTGCGGCCGCACGCCGGAGGCGCCCTGCGCGAGGCTTGCGAGCTTCAGCGCCATCATCAGCCTGGTGACGGCAACCGGCATCGGCTCGCCGACGCCGGCGGCATGCGACAGCACGATGTTGCGCTGCAGCGTTTCGAGATCGGCGGCGGGGATGCGCACGCTGGCCAGCTTGCCGAAGCCGGTGTTGATGCCATAGACCGGCTCGCCCTTGGCGACGATCCGCTCAACCGCCTCGGCGCTGGCCTTGATCCTGGGCTTGCAGGCGGCGTCCAGCTTCGGCACCGCGCCGCGATAGATGGCGCGCCAGTCGGCCAGCGTTGCGTTGCCGGGCTTCAGAACGAGTTCGGTCATTGTCCTCTCCAGATGCGGGCATGCAGCGGGTTGAAGCCCATGCGGTAAACGAGTTCGGCCGGGCGCTCGATGTTCCAGATGGCGAGGTCGGCGAACTTTCCCGCCTCGAGCGTGCCGGTCTTTTCCTGCAGGCCAAGCGCACGCGCGGCCTCGCGGGTGACGCCGGACAGGCATTCCTCGACGGTCAGGCCGAACAGCGTCGCGGCCATGTTCATGGTGAGCAGCAGGGAGGTGAGCGGCGAGGTGCCTGGATTGCTGTCGGTGGCGACCGCCATCTTCACGCCATGCCGGCGGAACAGCTCGACCGGCGGCTTCTTGGTCTCGCGGATGAAGTAATAGGCGCCGGGCAGAATGGTCGCCACGGTTCCGGCCCTGGCCATCGCCGCCGCGCCCTCGTCGTCGGTGTATTCGAGATGGTCGGCCGACAGCGCGCCATAGCGCGCGGCAAGCGCCGCGCCATGCAGGTTCGACAACTGGTCGGCGTGGAGTTTTATCGGCAGGCCGAGCGCTCTGGCCTTGTCGAAGACGCGCGCCATCTGCTCCGGCGAGAAGGCGATCCCCTCGCAGAAACCGTCGATCGCATCGGCAAGATTTTCAGCCGCAACCGCCGGCAATATGTCCTTGGCGACGAGATCGATGAAGGCGTCCTTGTCGCCCCTGGCCTCCGGCGGCAGCGCATGGGCGGCCAGGCATGTGGTCCGGACCGTCACGCTGCGCTGATCGCCCAGGCGGCGCGCGGCGCGCAGCGACTTCTTCTCATTGTCGACATCAAGGCCATAGCCCGACTTCACCTCGATGGTGGTCACGCCTTCAGCCAGCAGCGCATCGAGGCGCGGCAGCGTCTGGGCGACCAGTTCGTCCTCGCTCGCCGCGCGAAGAGCCTTCACCGAGGAGACAATGCCGCCGCCGGCTCTGGCCACCTCTTCATAGGTAGCGCCGGCCAGCCGCATCTCGAACTCGTTGGCGCGGTTGCCGGCGTAGACGAGATGGGTGTGGCAGTCGATCAGGCCGGGCGTGATCCAGCGACCCTCGCAGTCGGTGATGTCAGCGCCCTGGACGAACGCCGCAGGCATGGCGGCTTCGGACCCGGCATAGGCGATCAGGCCGTCGCGCGCGACGATCGCGCCGTTCTCGACGATGCCCAATCCCGGCGCGCCTTCGGCCATGGTCGCCAGGCGCGCATTGCGCCAAAGGTGAAGGCCCCCTGCCCGGCTTTCGATTTCTGCCGCCATCATCTTTTCCGTTTGATTAGATGGCAATTATGTATATACATATTGAGACGCACTGCAAGTGCTATTGTCATCGGAAAGCGGGATTCGGAGAAAATCGTGACGGCGATCTTCGCGGAACAGGCACTTCTGCCGGGCGGCTGGAACAACAATGTCAGGATCACGCTGGCGGGCGGCCGCGTCGCGGCGGTCGAACCGGGCGCCTCATTGCTGCCCGGCGACGAGCGCCATGCCGTCCTTGTCCCCGGCATGCCCAATCTGCACAGCCACGCCTTCCAGCGCGGCATGGCGGGGCTCGCCGAACTGCGCGGTCCCTCGGCCGACAGTTTCTGGAGCTGGCGCGAGGTGATGTACCGGTTCGCGCTGTCGATGACGCCGGACCAGGTCGAGGCGGTGGCGGCGCAGCTCTATATAGAGATGCTGGAGGCCGGCTTTTCGCGAGTCGGCGAGTTTCACTATCTCCACCACGATCGCGACGGAAAGCCCTATGGCAACATCGCCGAGATGGCGGAGCGGATTGCCGCAGCGGCCGGCGCAACCGGCATCGGGCTGACGCTGCTGCCCGTATTCTACGCTCATTCCTCTTTCGGCGGCGCGGCGCCCAATTTGGGCCAGCGGCGATTCATCAACGATGTCGAGCGGTTCGGACGCTTGCTTGAGAAAAGCCGCGAGAGCGTTCGCTCGCTCGATCAGGCCGTTGTCGGCGTCGCCCCACACAGCCTGCGCGCCGCGACGCTGGACGAACTCAATGCGGTGACCGCAATGGCGCCGGACGGCCCGATCCACATTCATATCGCAGAGCAAACAAAGGAAGTGGAAGACTGCATCGCCTGGTCGGGTGCGCGGCCGGTCGAATTCCTGCTTGGCCATGCCGAGGTGGACCGGCGCTGGTGCCTGATTCACGCCACGCACATGACCGAAACAGAGACGGTCCGCATGGGCGAGAGCGGCGCCATCGCCGGCCTCTGTCCGATCACCGAGGCCAATCTCGGCGACGGCACCTTCGCCGCGCCGCTGTTCGTCGAACATGGCGGACGCTTCGGCGTCGGCTCAGACTCCAACGTGCTCATCGGCCTGCCGGACGAGCTCAGGCAACTTGAATATTCGCAGCGCCTGGCGCACCGCGCCCGCAACGTGCTGGCAGTGGCGGGCGGCTCGACCGGCCGCGCCTTGTTCGATGCCGCGCTCGATGGCGGCAGCACCGCGCTTGGCGCCGGCCCGGCGCGGATCGCTGTCGGTGCGTCGGCCGATTTTGTCTCGCTCGACCAAAACCATCCTTCGCTCGCCGGCAAGACGGGCGACGCCATCCTCGATGCCTGGATCTTCGCCAACGGCACCAGCGTCGATTGCGTCTGGGTGCACGGCAAGAAGCAAGTCAGCGGCGGCAGGCATATCGGGCGCGAGGCGATCGCCGAGCGGTTCCGTGCCGTCATGACCGCGCTGTCGGCAGCCTAGCTCGTTCAACAGCCGAACCGCGACATGAGCATGATCGAGACAATGGAGGCGGAAGGAGGCGAGGCTGTCTCGCTGCACCAGCGCATCCTGTCCGACATCAGCGAGAAGATCCTGTCCGGCGCCTGGGCGCCCGGTCACAGGATCCCGTTCGAGCACGAGCTGACGACCGAGTACAATTGCTCGCGCATGACGGTGAACAAGGCGCTGTCGCAGCTGGCGAAGGCCGGGCTGATCGAACGCCGTCGCCGGTCCGGCAGTTTTGTCCGCCAGCCGCAGTCGCAGGCGGCGGTGCTGGAACTGCACGACATCCGGATCGAGGTCGAGGCGCTCGGCCTGCCCTACCGCTACGAAAGGCTGGCTCGGCTGAAGCGGCGCAGCAGCGCCGACGACCGGGCGCTGCTCGGGCTTTCCGCCCCAGGCCTGGTGCTTTCGCTGGAATGCCTGCATTTCGCCGGCCAGCGGCCCTTCGCGCATGAGCAGCGGCTGATCAATCTCGCCGCCGTCGCGGAAGCCGGCGAGGAGGAATTCCTGGGCATAGCGCCCGGCCCCTGGCTGATTGGCCGCGTGCCGTGGAGCCAAGCCGAGCACCGCATCCGCGCCACGGCCGCGGACGACCATGTCGCCGACGCGCTCGACATCGAAACCGGCGCGCCCTGCCTGGTGGTCGAGCGCCGCACCTGGAGCGCGGAGCACCCGGTGACGCATGTGCGCTTTATCTATCCGGCTGAGAGCCACACGCTGGTGGCAAGGTTCACGCCGTCGCAGGGATGAGTGATCTCCCCCACGAGGGGGGAGATTGGCAGTTCGGGCGCCGCGCCTTAAATCGCCGCCGTAATAATAATCTCGACCAGATATTCCGGGCCGGCCAGCTTGGCCTCGCCGGTGGCGCGGGCGGGCGTGTGGCCCTGCGGCACCCACTTGTCCCATTCCGCGTTCATCTCGGCGAAGGTGCTCATGTCGGCCAGCCAGATGATGGTCTGCAGGATCTTGGTCTTGTCGGTTCCGGCCTTGGCCAGCAATTCGTCGATGGTCTTCAGGATGTCGCGGGTCTGCGAGGCGACATTGCCGCCGGGCTCGCCGACCTGGCCGGCCAGATAGACGGTGTTGCCGTGGATGACGATCTGGCTCATGCGCGGGCCAACATCGATGCGACGAATGCTCATGGGGCGTTCCTTCCTATTGTCGGTTGCGCCTCTTTAGAGTCCGCGCCGGTTTCGGGCAAGGCCGGCAGGGACGAAACCAATTGAGCCAATTGTGTGCCCCCTGCCCGTTGCGTACACGGCGAGTTGACCGCCGTGACCAAATTGCGTCGGGCCATCTTGTTGACTAATGTAATAACATCACATATCGACTTGAGCCGCCCGCACGACGGGCCGCCGCCCTTACGGACCGCCGATGACCAATGCCTGCCTGACCTTCCGCGACCTGACGCTCGGCTATGGCAGCCACCCGGCGATCCACCATCTCAACGGCACGATCCGCAAGGGATCGCTGACGGCCGTTGTCGGCGCCAACGGCTCGGGCAAGTCGACGCTGATGAAGGGCATTGTCGGCGTGCTGAAGCCGATGGAAGGCGCGGTCACGCGCGCGCCCGACGTGCGCACCGCCTATCTGCCGCAGCAGTCGGAGCTCGACCGCTCCTTCCCGGCCCGGGTGGTTGACCTGGTTTCGCTCGGCCTGTGGCCAAAGCGCGGCCTGCTCGGGCGCTACACCAAGGAGGACCGCGAATCCGTCAGCCAGGCGCTGATGGCGGTCGGCCTCGGCGGCTTCGAAAAACGCCCGATCGACACGCTGTCGGGCGGCCAGTCGCAGCGCACGCTGTTTGCCCGCGTGCTGTTGCAAGATGCCGATCTCATCCTGCTCGACGAGCCGTTCAACGCCGTCGACGCCAAGACCGTCGGCGACCTGATCCAGCTCATCAAGCGCTGGCATGGCGAGGAGCGCACGATCATGGTCGTCGTCCACGATCTCGATCTCGTGCGACAGAATTTCCCCGAGACCTTGCTGCTTGCCCGCCAGCCGGTTGCCTGGGGCGAGACAAAAGAGACGCTGCGGCCGGAGAACCTTCTCAAGGCACGGCGCTTCCACGAGGCCTGGGAAGAGAACGCGCCCTGGTGCGAGCCGGACGACCATGACCATCATGGGCACGATCATCACGACCATGCCCACGGCCATGCGCATGATCACGACCACCAGCACGGCTCCGGACCGAGGGCCGCCTGATGGATTTCCTCTACAAC
>NZ_RZOS01001299.1:0-525 GCF_004022605.1 Mesorhizobium sp. M4B.F.Ca.ET.089.01.1.1 | reverse complement strand
GAGAACGCACAGAGATTCATTGAATTCATAACCCGCGCTGACAGGCAGGCAGCCTTTGTACAGCTCATGCCATACGGCCCAACCAACCGAAATGCGTTCAAACTGTTACCAGAAGCTGTCGCACGTAAATTCGCTAGCCATCCCGATTACTCGGCGTCCACCATAACAATGGACTCCAAGTGGTACAGTGAGGTGGGATCAGACGGCAAGACCAACAACGACAAAATTATCCAACGTTGGAACGAGTGGATTCTTCAGTGATCCCCGATCAGAGTATGTTGTGAAGGTGGCGAGGAACGAGTCCGTCGCCTTCCCACCTCTTAACTCTCGATGGAGCCGCTTCGTCCGGCGCTCTTCTTTGCGGTTGGGAGCTTGTTCGCTTAAAGCTACGTCCCGGCAGTATTAAAGGATCACTTGTGACCTTGCATGAAAACATTACCCGGCCATTTTCCGAAAATGAAGTTTCGGAGAAAAACACGGTTCCGGCGCAGATTGAGTTCCGCGGCGTCACTAAGATGTATGGGG
>NZ_RZOS01001298.1:0-525 GCF_004022605.1 Mesorhizobium sp. M4B.F.Ca.ET.089.01.1.1 | reverse complement strand
CGGCAGAGCCAGGATAGGCGCTCGATAAGGTAGCGCGTCATATAAAAATAGAGCTGGTTCTTTTCGACGTAGATGTCAGGCGGGATGGGCTCTTTGGCCGCGACGACGCTAAGCGCTCGCAATGGTTTGCTGGCTATCGTCTGCACGGCTGCGAGCTTCTGCCCGTGGTGTAGCTTGGCGAAGTGCAATGTTCGGGATTGTCGTTCCGGCATCTTTGCATTGATCTCGTCACGCCAGCGAACCGCGTCTAAGGTGTGCGTCTGGCGAAAAAGGCAGGCAGAGATAATCAGCCATTTCGATGAGCCGCCAGCATTGCCGACTTGGCGAAACGGCTTATCTAGGCCGTCGTCGCCAGACTCATCGATGTATGCTACGTATGTGTGCGCCATTTATGGAGAGATTTATCATGGCAAAGGCTAAAGAGTCAGTGGCGCAAATAGAGAAGTTCCGCAAACTGGCGCGCGAAATCGAAACGGTCGATTCCGAAGAGCCGTTGAACGCGGCAATTAGGAAGGTGGCGAAGTC
>NZ_RZOS01001297.1:0-525 GCF_004022605.1 Mesorhizobium sp. M4B.F.Ca.ET.089.01.1.1 | reverse complement strand
ATGTTACACCGTATAGGTCTTGCACGCGCTGACGGAACAGCCTGAGAACCTCCTTTCCTGGAACAAGTGCAATCCTAGTCTCTAAGCTGTCCCAAAGACGGTCGAAGGCGCCAAGTACGTCCTTATAAACCCGAGACCTGTCTTGCCCGCTTGGGCGCAGATAGTCGTGCCGTCGGCCCATCAACTGCGAAAGGACATCTTCTTTTAACGGTCGGGTGATCTCTTCGAGCAGCGCTGCGGACACTGCTGTTAAAGCCTGCTTCTCTGCGCCGGGCTCAAGCCGCGAATTCAGAACTCGCATGATCGCACGGTCGAGTGCTGCGGGGACTAAAAGGTAATTCTCGATCTCCTTCCGATCGAGAACCCACGCCAGCCTGAGGTTCGTTTCCAGGTTTTGCAAGACCTCCGCGATGTGCTCGTCACAGAAATAATCTCGGTCATATACAGCTCCGATCATGAGCGGCGCCCCCAGGGCCTCGGCGATGCCGGACGCGAGGGTCGTGATTCGCTGCCAAGACCCGAAGC
>NZ_RZOS01001296.1:0-525 GCF_004022605.1 Mesorhizobium sp. M4B.F.Ca.ET.089.01.1.1 | reverse complement strand
ATCTTGATGCATGTCTCGTCCATGTGCCACTTGCCGGTGACGGCGCGTGCGGGTCGTTTTCCGCCGCCGGGGCGGCGGCGAGCTTGCGCTCCCGTTCCTGTTCGATGGCGCGGATCTGCTGGCGCACCAGGCTGAGCCGCTTGAGGAAACGGTGGAGCTCGGCGCGGGTGTTATGCGGCAGCGCCGTCCTCTCAGCCGTGCGGATGGCCTCGAGCCTGTCCGCAGCCTGGCGCAGGCTCAGCCGCAAGTGGCGGACGCCGAAGCGGGCGAGGATCGCCTTGATGCGGTTGACGAGCCGCGTCTGCTCGCCGATCAGGCGCTCGCGCTCGCGGCTCGGTCGCCGCCAGTCCTCCTCTTCCATGGTCGGGATCGCCGCAGGTGCAATGGCGCTTTTCGCCGCGCAGCCAGCCAAGAAAGGCACGCATCAACAGCTCGGGGTCGAGGCGATCGGTCTTGGCACGGCGGTGCTCGCGCGACAGCGGCTCGTCGGGCAGCAGGGTCTGGGACTGGAGGTTCTAAAGGGGG
>NZ_RZOS01001295.1:0-526 GCF_004022605.1 Mesorhizobium sp. M4B.F.Ca.ET.089.01.1.1 | reverse complement strand
GCCGCTGACCATACTCTGGTCGGCTGCGATACGGGGAGTGCGACCGTCTTCTTCTTTGGCAGCGTATAGCTGCCGCGTTTCAGGTGGGTCGCGTCTCGCCGGGGCTACGCCTCGTGCAAGAGGCATTCTGGTGCGCGCCATTGTTGTGGCCCGACCGTATGTAAGGTGACGCAGTTGTAGCTGCGAGACACAGACGCCCCGGACCCTATCGTGCCAAGCAGGACCATCCGAAAAGCGGAGAAGCAAATGCAATAATCGCGTTGACAGTCGAACCCTCATGTAAGGATGAAGCCCGCATCGGCCAGAAGAACGGCATCGTGCGCAATGGGCAAGGCGCGGCACCCGACCCCGCCAGCCGGCCGATCAGCGCTACAAGAGTGCGTATCTGTTTGGCGCGATTTGCCCGGCGCGCGGCGCCGGGGCCGCTCTGGCTCTGCCCTTTGCCGACACCGAGGCCATGCAACGCCAGATCGACGAGATCAGTCGCCATGTTGAAAAGGGCGCACACGCTGTGCTCGTCATGGAT
>NZ_RZOS01001294.1:0-527 GCF_004022605.1 Mesorhizobium sp. M4B.F.Ca.ET.089.01.1.1 | reverse complement strand
ACGCAGAACGAATCCGATAGCGTCATCGACACTTCTCGGCCTGCCGCGTGCGCCAGCTTCGCCGTCTGGCGGATTGCCTCCTTGGCGCGCGGCGGGTCCCACAGATAGCCTTCGAAATAGGTGACCTTGGCGCCGGACGCCTTGTCGGCTTCGACATCCTCAGGGCCAAGCTCGACGCAGGCGCCGAGATAGGTGTTCATCGAGCGCTCGCCGTCGGGCGTGACGAAGATCATCGAGCGCGCCGTCGGCGGCTCACCCTTGAGCGGCGTGGTGCCGAAGGCGACGCCCTGCGCATGGATGTCGTGGGCGTAGATTTCGCCCAGCGCATCGTTGGAGACCTTGCCGAAGAAGGCCGCGCGGCCGCCAAAGCTGGCGACGCCGGCCGCCGTGTTGCCGGCGCTGCCGCCGGACGCTTCGATCGCCGGACCCATGCGGCTGTAGAGCAGTTCGGCGCGTTGTGTGTCGATGAGGTTCATCGCGCCCTTGATGATGCCGTTGGTCTCGAGGAATTCCTCGTCGCACTGGGC
>NZ_RZOS01001293.1:0-527 GCF_004022605.1 Mesorhizobium sp. M4B.F.Ca.ET.089.01.1.1 | reverse complement strand
GTCCCCGGCCGCAGCCGCGCGAACGGTCCCACCTCGCAGTTCTCCGCGATTGTGGCGCCCGTCATATGGCTGAAGGCATGGATCGTGGCGCCGGTGGAAATCTTGACGCCCAGGCCGAACCAGACATTGGGCTCGACCACCGTATCGGCGCCGATTTCGGTGTCGTGCGAGAAATAAACCGTTTCGGGCGCGATCAGCGTGACCCCCGAGAGCATCGCCTCGCGCCGCCGGCGCGCCTGCCAGATGCTTTCCGCCTCGGCAAGCTCGGCCCGGTTGTTGATGCCGAGCGCGCTCTCGAAACTGGCTTCCGTCGCCACCACATCGAGGCCTTTGGCACCGGCGATCTCGACGATGTCGGTCAGGTAGAACTCTCCCTTGGCATTGGCATTGCCGACCTTGTCGAGCAGCTCCAGCGCGCTCCTGCCGGCGACGGCCATCATTCCGGCATTGCAGAAACCGATCTTCTTCTCCTCGTCGGAACAATCCTTCTCCTCGCGGATGGCGACCAGCCGGCCGCCCTTCTCGAT
>NZ_RZOS01001292.1:0-527 GCF_004022605.1 Mesorhizobium sp. M4B.F.Ca.ET.089.01.1.1 | reverse complement strand
GGCTGAACGGCGCCGTCGGCCAGCCGCCCTTGCCGGCCTGGAAGGACTGGTCGCCGAACAGCGCGACCGCCATCGGATCGAGGTCGAGCTCGTCGAGCGCCAGTGCTCCGGCCAGATGCGGCAGCCCGTCCTTGACGTCGACATTGACGTCACCGGAAACCGACGCCTCGTTGACGGCGCCGCTGAGCCCGCTCAGCACCAGGAGGCCGTTGCCGAAATCGGCGTCGGCGGCGAGCGAGGCCGAGGTGCCGGTTCCCATGCCCGGCAGGCCAACGCCGGTCGTCATCAGCCAGGGCTCGATGTCGGAGGCTTCGAGGCTGACCTTGCCCTTGGCCGACGCGCCTTGCTGCGTATCGGCGACCGTTCCCTCGAAGCTCGCCCTGAAGTCGTCGGCGGTCAGGTTGAAGCTCGTCGCCAGGCCACCGTCGAGCGTGCCCTTGGCGGAGACATCGGTGGTCGCCTGGCCAAGCATGCCAAGCGGCAATGCCGGCAGGCCGTAGAGCGCCAACAGCGCGGTGGCGTCGGCA
>NZ_RZOS01001291.1:0-528 GCF_004022605.1 Mesorhizobium sp. M4B.F.Ca.ET.089.01.1.1 | reverse complement strand
GTCCTGGCCGACCGTCATCCGGTACGCGAATTGAGCGATTGTTCGATTGAACCGGCGAACTTTGTGCTTATCCGTGACGTCGCGGTGCCGTGTCAGGACGCCAAACGGCTGACGCTTGCTTGAACCGCGCACCAGCATGCGGGCGGTCAGGGGAAAGATCAGCTCGATGTCACCGGAGTGATCATAGGGGGTGCGTGCGAGCAGCGGTTCGCGCGGGTCATATGTACACACCGGATTGTCGGAAGTCAGGAATGGGATGTCGGTCTTGTTGTGGAGAACCTCGAAGCCAAGCCGAAAGCAGAGATCGCCGAACGTCTTGAATTCGTCCTCCATCGCGAGCAGTGTTTCATGCGGATTGACGCCGACCGGCACGGTGTCGAACTGACCGGCGTAGCGTTCCAATTCTGGCGGCAGTTTGCCGATTTCCTCGAACACCTTGCATTCGCTTCGCAGCTTAGCCTCCAGCATAAGCGCGATGCGATCTCGGGTCGCCGGAACGCGCGTCCGCATGATCGTTTGCATGCCTTG
>NZ_RZOS01001290.1:0-529 GCF_004022605.1 Mesorhizobium sp. M4B.F.Ca.ET.089.01.1.1 | reverse complement strand
ATCAGCAGCAGCGGGACCTGCTCGGGCATACCCCGCCGCAGCTTCGCGCTTGGCAGCGCGATCCGTTCTTCCATCGCCGTCGAGATCGCATAGTAGCCGATGACGCGATTATTCATGTTCGCGTCACAGACCACATAGGTCCGGGCGGACAGGCCCTCGCCGGCAAGAGCGCGATTGCGCAACCAGTCATCGAGGGTGGGATGCCTGCCGTTACGAAACGCGGACACATCGTGGCCGACGGTCAGCCGTTCCGGAGGGCTGACCCGCAACCCCGGCCCTCCGCCAGCAGGCATCAGCGCTCCCAGGCGGGCTTGCGCGTCATGCGCGCGCGAAGTTCCTCGGTCGGTTTGTCGGGGGCGTCGAGCAGATCGAGCAATTTCTGATGCGCCTCGGCATCGAGAAAGAAGGCGCGCTGGTCGAGAATGGTTTCTTCAGCTTGCCTGCGGGCGCTGTCCAGCATGAACTCCGACAGTTTCTGCCCGCGCAAACCCGCGGCGCGGCTGAGAATGGCCTTCGTCCCCGCCGAAGC
>NZ_RZOS01000128.1:0-13615 GCF_004022605.1 Mesorhizobium sp. M4B.F.Ca.ET.089.01.1.1 | reverse complement strand
AGCTGGCCGAGGCCGGCAAGAAGATCATCATCGTCGACCAGGAACCGGAGCAGTCGCTGGGCGGCCAGGCCTTCTGGTCGTTCGGCGGGCTGTTCCTGGTCGACTCGCCGGAGCAGCGACGCATGCGCATCCGCGATTCGCACGACCTCGCGCTCGAGGACTGGATGGGCACCGCCGCTTTCGACCGCCCGGAGGATTTCTGGCCGCGCAAATGGGCCGAGGCCTATGTCGGCTTTGCCGCCGGCGAGAAGCGTTCCTGGCTGATCGAACGCGGGCTGAAGTTCTTTCCCTTCGTCGGCTGGGCGGAACGCGGCGGCGGCAACGCCATCGGCCACGGCAATTCGGTGCCGCGCTTCCACGTCACCTGGGGCACCGGCCCCGGCGTGCTCGAACCTTTCGTCCTGCGTGTCCGCGAGGCGGCGATGCGCGGGCTTGTCCAGTTCAAATTCCGCCATCGTGTCAACGAGCTGACGCGAACGGGCACGACCGTCGATGGCGTGCGCGGCGACATCCTCGAGCCAAGCAGCGTCGAGCGCGGCCGCAAGAGCGCGCGCGACATCGCCGGCGATTTCGAACTTCACGCGCAAGCGGTGATCGTCGCCTCCGGCGGCATCGGCGCCAATCACGAGCTGGTGCGCAAGAACTGGCCCGAGCGCCTGGGCAAGGCCCCATCGCGGATGATCACCGGCGTGCCCGACCATGTCGATGGCCGTATGCTGGCCATCACCGAAGCGGCCGGCGGCTCGATCATCAACCGCGACCGCATGTGGCACTATGTCGAGGGCATCAAGAACTGGGCGCCGATCTGGACCGACCACGCGATCCGCATCCTGCCCGGCCCGTCGTCGCTGTGGCTCGACGCGCGCGGCAAGCGGCTGCCGGTGCCGCTCTATCCGGGCTTCGACACGCTCGGCACGCTCAGCCACATCATGAGCACCGGCTTCGACTATTCCTGGTTCATCCTGACCAAGAAGATCATCCAGAAGGAGTTCGCGCTGTCGGGCTCCGAGCAGAACCCGGACCTGACGGGCAAGAGTTGGCGCCAGGTGCTGGGCCGCGCCACGTCGGGCATTCCCGGCCCGGTGAAAGCCTTCATGGAGAAGGGCGAGGACTTCATCGTCGAGGCCGACCTTTCGACGCTGGTCAGGCGCATGAACGCGCTGGCCGGCGGCGAACCGCTATTGGAGGAGGCCCAGGTCGAGCGCGAGATCCGCGCCCGCGACCGGCAGCTCGACAATCCGTTCTCGAAAGACATGCAGGTGACGGCGCTGCGCGGCGCGCGCGCCTATCTCGGCGACAAGCTGATCCGCACGGCAAAGCCGCACAAGATGCTCGATCCGGCGAACGGCCCGCTGATCGCGGTGCGCCTCAACATCCTCACCCGCAAGACGCTCGGCGGCCTGCAGACCGATCTCGACAGCCGCGTTCTCGATGCCGGGGGCCTACCGGTCCCCGGCCTCTATGCGGTCGGCGAAGCCGCCGGCTTCGGCGGCGGCGGCCTGCACGGCTACGCGGCGCTGGAAGGCACGTTTCTCGGCGGCTGCATCTTCTCCGGCCGCAGCGCCGGGCGGTCGGCGGGCGGCGCGGTGGTCTGAACGTTCGACGGCGTTCCCGCAGGCTCGTGACGTCGGGCGCGCCTCGTTTGCCGCATCATTTCGCAAGCAAGACCATCTCTTGTGTGGGTACCCCCGCGCATTAACAGATGCTAACATTCTTCGTTCCTCGGGAACGTCGCAATGTCCAAGATTTGCTTGTTGTGCGCGTGCCTTCTTTTTCTGGCTGGCTTGTCGACACCTGCGTCCTCTGAGGCCGAAATCAGTCAGCGCAGTCACAGATATGCACTTGTCATCGGCAACTCCGCCTACCGCTATGCGCCATCGCTCCCCAACGGGGTGAATGACGCGAATGCGATCGCTCGAATTTTGGAAGAGACGGGGTTTAAGGTCACGCTTGGCCTGGATGCCGACGCCTCAACGTTCAGGGAACTCATCGGAAAATTCAGGCGAAACTTGCAGCCGGGTGATGTCTCGCTTTTTTACTACGCCGGACACGGGCTCCAAGCGAACGGAGAAAACTACCTATTGCCTGTTGATGCCGCCCTTCACCGTCCGGCCGACTTGGCTCTGGAGGCTGAGCGCTTGCAAGACATTATCGCAGCCATGACGGCCGAGGAAAATACCGCCATCGTCCTTCTCGATGCCTGTCGGGACAATCCTTTCGTCAAGCAACTAAGTGGACAGAGTCAGAGTCGCGGCTTTGCGATAGAAAAGGGGCTGGGAGCGCTGGATGCCGGCAGGGGGGTCTTCATCGGCTTTGCAACACAGCCGGGCAATGTCGCTCTCGATGGGGCCGTCAATCATAGCCCGTTTGCAGACTCTCTTGTGAAGCGCATAAAGACTCCCTCGATCGACATTGAAATTCTCATGCGTCGCGTCCGCTTGGACGTCATGAACGCGACGTCTGGAAGGCAGGTTCCCTGGAGCAATTCGTCCTTGGTGGAGCCGGGGTTCTCATTCAACCCAGATCCCACATTCAATAATCAGTCTCCGTCAGAGCTTCCTCAGCCAGACATCAATACGGCGAAAGACCTCGAGTTTTGGAAATCGATCAAGGATACATCCGATGTCTCCATGTATCGTGCCTATCTGGCGGCATTTCCGAATGGTGCGTTCATCGAAATAGCGAAGAGCCGAATTGCCAAGTTCCAAGCACCTTCGCCGCCACGCAAGAAAACCCTAACAAGGAAAGTCAGTCGCAAGCCGCAAGCCTCGCTGCCGATCAACGAGCCTTCCGCCAATCGTTCGGCGGAAACGACCGCACCTGCCAAGCAGGAATCCGTTGGACGATGCAGGGATGGCAACAAAGAGAGATGTCGCGAGAGATGCCGTGAAGGCGTAAGGCGTGCCTGTCGCAAACTGCAACAGCTTGGGGGTTAGACGACCCGCGGATTATCGCCTTGCGTAGCAAATTCGGGTGCGGCGGGCGTGTTCGCTTGATCCCACAATCCGACATTGCAACCTGAGGGCATGCGTCCAGATTACCGGCTTGCCAGCACCATACGGTTGCCCTCGCTGTCGCGGAACTCGGCGACGGTGCGGCCAGGCTGCCATGGAGCTTCCTGAGGCTCGGTGACGATTTCGACACCCTTCGCCTTCAGCGATGCGAACGTGCCCTCGACGTTGTCGTCGACCAGCACCAGCACGGGGTCGACCCCCGGCGCCTCGTCGGCGCGTCTGACAAAATGCAGGTTGGTGACGGCGTCGGGAAACGCCAGCTCGATCCAGCGCCAGCCGCCCTCGCCCATCGGCTGGTCGGCTATCACCTGGCAGGCAAGGTGATCGGTATAGAACGCCTTGGCGCGGTCCTGGTCGAACACCGGAAGTTCGGCAAACTGGATATGCATGATGTCTCTCCTCATCGCGGAGGCCGCCGCGCGGCCTCGACGGACGAAAGACGACGCAGACGCGCAGAAAGATTCGGGCCACCTTGAGAATCTTTTCGATGCTGCGGAACGTCTTTTGTGGGCAAACCCAGAAAAGGAGATGACAATGGGCTACAATCTCATCCGCTACGGCGTGAAGGATGAAAGCATCGCCGAAAACCGTACCCTGGTTGCAAAGGTGTTCGAGGCGCTCGACGAAACGAAGCCGCTATCCGTGCGCTACCTCGTTCTGGAGCTGGAGAATGGCGAGTTCGTGCATCTTGTCGGGTATGACAAGGACAGCGCCGCCCTGACCGGGCTCGACGCCTTCAAGGCTTTCAGCGCCGACCACGCCGAGCGGCGCTCCGGCGCTCTCGCCAGATCGGCGGCAAAAATCGTCGGCAACTATCGTATGCTGGACAATGCCAGTGAGGCCATGCCGGCCTGACCTCAGTGCCGGCACGGCCCTCCTGGCGTCGCCGTGCCGCAGCCTGCTCGGGAATGAACGCAATGATGTCATCGAAATTCGACCGGGCGGCGCTGGACGCGATGCTGGCCGGCCTGCGTCCGAAGTTGCACCGCTACGCAGCCCGCATGGCCGGCTCCGTCATCGACGGCGAGGACATCGTGCAGGAGACGGTGCTGAAGGCGCTGCAGGCGATCGACGGCAACGCCGCAGTCGACCGTCCGGAGCAATGGCTGTTTCGCATCGCCCACAATGCGGCACAGGACTATCTGCGCCACCGCCAGCGGGAGCGTTCCCGCCTAAGCGAGGCCGATATGACCGGAGTGGAAGACCTCTCCGCCAGCGCGGAGGCGAGGCTTGCAGCTGCCACCAGCCTGCGCACTTTCATGCAGCTCACTCTGCCGCAGCGCAGCGCCGTTATCCTGGTCGACGTGCTCGGCCTCAGCCTTTCCGAAACCTGCGAAGCGACGGGCGCGACGCTTGCCGCCACCAAGGCGGCGCTGCATCGCGGGCGGGCCGAGTTGAGGGCGTTGGCAGCAGCGCCGGAAGAAGCCGTCATGCCGGCGCTCGATGCCGACGACGAGCGGCGACTGCGCCACTACGTCGACCTGTTCAACGCGCGCGACTTCGACGCCGTCAGGGCGCTGATCGCCGAGGATATTCAGCTCGAAGTCGTCAACCGCACGCGTCTCAGAGGCAAGAAGCAAGCCTCGACCTATTTCGGCAATTACGACCGCGTCAGCGATTGGGCATTGTCGCTGGGTTTTGTCGACGGCCGGCCGGCGATCCTGATCCGCGATCCGAAGGTTCCGGACGGCGCGGCGCGCGGTTTCATGCTGGTCGAGTGGCGCGGCGAAGAGGTCGCGGGTATCCGCGATTTCCGCTACGCGCCCTACTGCCTGGCGGATGCGGATATCCGTCCGATCGACTGAACGGAAGCAGGGCGCCATCACCGGCCGAACAGGTCGGTGGGCATGCCGGATCGGGCCACTAGTCCGTACCGGGAAGGCAACGCAGGCGGGGCGGCCCCTAGGCCGTCCCGTCGAACTTGCTGGCTTCGACGCGGCGGCATCCACCTCGCGCCAGCATGCTGTTGGTCACTGATCGACGACCAGCCGCAGCGCCCGCGATGCCGGCTGCAGCTGGACCTGCCTGCCCCAGTCGAAGGCGATGAAATCCTGCTCGATGCCGTCGGCGAAGATCACGCCGCCCTCGTTCATGCGCGATGTGATGAGGAGCGGGCTTTCGGTGATCTTGCCGGCGCGCAAATTCGTGGCGGTGGCGACGCTCGGAAACGGCTCGCGCACCCAGAAGCCCACTGCATGCTCTTCGCGGCCGAGCGACAGGTCGAGATGCGTCGCTTCCATGATCGAGCGCGCCCAGCCCGTCGCGCCGGTGCCGGAGGCGACGATGAGGCCGCTGGAGGAATGGTTTTCCGCCTCGCCCTCCGCCTCGATCCGGTAACGGGCCGACTGGTGGCTGCGGTGGCCGACGAAGATCTCGTTGAGCGCGAGGAGCGTTTCGCCGCCATCGAGCTCGGCCTGAACCATGGTTCGCGATTCGATGCCGACATTGCCGGCTATGCTGGCGGCGAGCAGCTTGCCCAGCCGGCCGACGCCGATGCGGACCAGCACACCGTCATAGAGATCCGGCGCCGGATTGACGCCGAGCACGGGCTGGCCGTCGAGGTACTTGGCGACATTGGCGACCAGCCCATCCTGTCCCACCGGCACGACAACGTCGTCGGCCGCGAACAGGAAGCGGTCGAGGTCGGCGCGCTTGACCAGGGTCTGGCGCCAATCCGCCGGCACCGAGGCCCGTGCCGCGCCCAGCACGGCATGGAACTTGTCGTGCCGGACCTCGACATCCTCGAGCCGCTGGCCGCGCGTCTGCAGGAAGAAGCGTGCCTGGTCGCGCGTCGCGTGGCGCGCGACCAGCAGCTCGTAGTCGGTCTCGCGCGTCACGAAGACCGCGCGGGGTCGGTTCGCCGCCATGCTTCGCCCCCCTCAGCGGGCCTCGATCACCGCCGGGCTCTTGCGGAATTCGCCGAGCACGGTGGCGAGCAGGTCCGGCGTCACGTTGACGTGCTCGATCTTCTCCAGCTTGCCGGCGAGCTGCTGGGCGGCGAGGCCGAGCAGGATCGCGGGCGGCAGGTCGCGGTAGATGGCGATGCGCTGCCGTTCGGCCTCGGCCCTGGCGCCCTCGACGGTGCGGATGCGCTCCGCCTCGGCGGCCGCCTCGACCTGCTGCGCCTCCGCCGCGCCGGTGGCGCGGTTGCGGGCGTTTTCGGCCTCCTCGGCAATCAACAGCTTCTCGCGCCGCGCCAGTTCGGTCCTGGTCGCCATTTCATTTTCGGCGATGGCACGCTCCTTTTCGACGGCGAGCGCCCGGCGTTCGAAGGTCGCTTCGTCGGCCTTCTGCTGAAGCGCCTCGAAGGTCGGTGTCTGCAAGGCCCGCTCGAGCTCGCTCGTCGGGGTGAGGTTGGTGAGCCGCACGGTGACCGCGGCGACGCCAATGTCGATCAGCGCCGGGTCGGCGGCGACAACCGCCTGCAGCCGCTCGCGCAACGGGGCGGGGCCGGCGTCGAGAAGCGCGCGGACCGGCGCCTGTCCGAGATATTGCTGCACCGCCTGGTTGGCGATGCCGGCGATGCGCGCCTGTATCTTCTCGATCGGCTCGCCCTGTGGCTTGCCGGTCCTGAGATTGATGCTGAAATCGACGCGCTCCGCCAGCCGCCCGGGATCGACGACATGCCAGCCGACCGTGCCCTGCACGGCCACGGTCTGGAAATCCTGGCTGCGGCCCTTGACGAACAGCGTCATCTCCCGGTCGTCCATCGGCACTTCGGCAATGCTGGCGGTTTCCGGCGCGAACCAGAACACCAGGCCGCGGCCGCTCTGCTTCACGCGACCATCGCGATAGCGGATGACGTGGCTGCTCGCCTCGCTGCGGAGCTGGGCGATGAAGCCGAAGTTGCGGATGGTGGCCATGATAGTCTCTCCCTCAATCGGTTACGGACGCTGGAAACGGTAAAGTTCTGCCGGTCGGTAGGCGGTGCCCGCCTCATAGGCGCCGGTCGCCGCCAACCAGCCCTTGTCGAGCAGCCGCCGGCGAAAGGCCGGCTTGTTGAGCGATGTGCCGAGAATCGCCTCGTGCACATCCTGGAGCTGCCGCAGCGTGAACAGTTCCGGCAGCAGCGCGAAGGCGACGTCGGAATAATCGAGCTTGCCGCGCAGCCTGAGCATCGCCATCGCCAGGATGTCAGCGTGGTCGAAGGCGAGCGTGAGCTTTTCGTTGTCCGGCGACAGCACGTTGACCGGACCGCCGGCCTCGCCGGCCCAGGGCACATGGATCGCGGCGGGCAGCAAAGTTGGCATCGCCCGCGCGGCCGCGGCGAAGGCCGTCTCGGTCAGCAGAACGAGATAGGCAGCGCTGATGATGCGCATGCGCGGGTCACGATCGACCGCGCCGAAGGTGTAGAGCTGTTCGAGGCGAGCACCCTCGATTGCGGCCTTCTCGCGCAGCACCCGCGCGGCAGCGGCATCGAGGGACTCGTCGATGCCGACAAAGCCGCCCGGCAACGCCCAGCGGCCTGCGTGCGGATGCTGGTCGCGCCTGAGCAGCAGGACCGTGGGGCGCCCGTCGCGCAGCCCCAGCAGGACGAGGTCGACCGCCACCGACGGCCGCTGGAATGCGCTGGGGTCGTAGTCCTTGAGGAAATCGGTCTCGCTCATTGACGTGTCTCGTGTCTATTACGCAAGTTACATATATCTATCTTGAATATATGTCAACTGGCGCGCAGGAGGTCGAGAGACGGTCAAGAAGGTGAGCGTAGACCGTCCGTGCACCTGTCCTGCGCGCTGATCGCCGTTAACTCGATGTCAGGGTGCTGTTGGAACGCCAGGCGGATCCGCGCGTTTGCACGTCAAGCTGTGCGGTCAAAACGGAGCTCGCGCAATGGCCTCCATCCGCTACATCGTGACGGACGTCGATAGGTCGGTCGAATTCTATCGCGACAGACTCGAGTTCTCGGTGAACATGCACAATCCCGGCAAGTTCGCAGCGCTCGTTCGTGATGATCTGACGCTCTATTTGAGCGCCCCGGGAGCGGGTAGTGGAGGAACAGCCGGCGGCACTCCGGAGCCCGGCGGCTGGAACCGGTTCATGATCATCACGAAGGACCTGGATGGGCTCATCAGCCGGTTGAATGCCGATGGGGCCGAATTCAGGGGCGAAATCAGCGAAGCGGGGGCCGGTCGAACCAGACTTCTGAAAGACCCATCGGGCAACCTGATTGAACTGTTTGAGTTCAAGTAATTGAAGCTCCTGACGCCTGCCGCGAACTGGGGCAACCCAGGGGCCATCAAGCTGTTTGAGGAGGTGTCGGATTGCGGGTAGGTGACGACCTACTCGTTGCCCTAGCGGAGGAGTTCAACGCGTCGATGGTGAAATGGCGCGCCCGAAGAGATTCGAACTCCTGACCCCCAGATTCGTAGTCTGGTGCTCTATCCAGCTGAGCTACGGGCGCGCAACAGGCCATGCTTTGCATAGCCCCGCGATCCGATCGTGACGACCGGCCGCGACGAGACGTGTTCCCTAACGACTGAATTTCCGAAAAGCAAGCCGATCCGGCAAAAGTTTTGTCGCAGGTGCTTTTTGTCCGGACTAGGCCGGTCGGCGCAGACTTCCGCGGGCCTGGTCGAGGCGGACCGGCTGGTCGGGGATGGTGACGGCGAAGGTGGTGCGCCCGCCGATCGATTCGACCAGCTCGACCGTGCCGCCATGGGCGCGGATCAGCTCGTAGGCGATGGCCAGCCCCAGCCCGGTGCCGCCGCTGCGCGCCGAGCCACGGAAGGCGGCGAACAGGTTCTCGCGCGCTTTCGGCGGCAGGCCGGGGCCGGTGTCGGTGACGACGATGCGGCTGACGCTGCCCAGGCGCTCGGCCGAGACCGCCAGCCGGCGCACGACCGCGCTTTCGGTGTCGGCCGCCATCGCCTGCACCGAGTTGCGGCAGAGATTGGTGAGCACGCGAAACAGCTGGTCGGAATCGGCGTCGACCTCGAAGGCGTGCTCGACGCCGTTGACGAAATCGATGCCCTCCTCGATGTCGAGCAGGCCGTGCACGTCCTCGACCAGCTGGCGCAGCCGCACGCGGCGGCGCGACGGCGGCGGCTCCTGCGTGCGGCCATAGGCGAGCACGCCTTCCGAATAGGACACGGCGCGGTCGAGCGCGCGCAGCAGCTTCGGCGCGAAGGACTGCACGGTCGGGTCCTTGACCAGCCGCAGGCGGTCAGACATCAGCTGCGCGGAGGCCAGGATGTTGCGCATGTCGTGGTTGATCTTCGACACGGCGAGCCCGAGATCGGCGAGGTGCTTCTGCTCGGAAAGCATCTTCTGCAGCCGTTCCTGCATCTGCGACAGCTCGCGCTCGGCGACGCCGATCTCGTCGGCGCGGGCGGCGGGACGGATAATGCGGCCGGGGTCGTCGGGCGCCTCGGAGAAGGACAGCATCGAGCGCGTCATGGTGCGGATCGGGCCGATCATGATCAGGTCGATCGCGGCATAGACCAGCATGGCGGTGAACAGCGAGATCAGCAGCGAGACGAAGGCGACGTTGCGCGAATAGACCAGCATGGCGCTTCGCAAGGCATAATCGGGCATGATCAGCTCGAATTCCTTGTCGCTCTCGCCGACCGGGCCGAATACGCGCAGCATGCGCTTGCCGCCGAAGAACAGTGTGTCGAGCGCCCCGGTCATGCCGTCGATCATGCCGACCTTGGAAATGTCGATGTGCTCGTCGACCTGCGGCGGCATCTCGGACACCACCAAAAGCCGCGAGACGCCGCCGTCGCGCACGGCGATCGCCTTGGCGCCGATCGCCATCAGCACGTCGTTCTGGGCCGTGCGCGAGAGCGAGTTGGGCTCGCCCTGCACCAGCACGATCGACACCGCGGCCGCCGTGCCCAACCGCTCCTTCAGCCAGCTCACCCGGTAGCTGGCGATCCAGGGCAGGAAAATCAGGATTTCGGCCAAGAGCACGAAGACGATGGTGAGCAGAAGAAGCTTGGTCGACAGGCCGCGCGACAGGGGCACCGTGCGGGCGGCGGTGCTCGCCGCGCCGGCCCTGTCGTCCGTGGCTTGGGCTTCAGTCATGCTTCAGGGTCTTCACAAACACTTGATAGCGAAGATTAGGCGATTGCGGCTTTTTTGCCAATTTCATCCTTGCCGGAGAAAAAACATCCACCGCGCGATCGCGACAAAGGGCGCAGCGGCGCCGGATTGACTTCCAAAACCCTTCTTTCTATAAGCCCGCTCACGCTCGGGCCATTCGTCCCGGCGCGGTTTCGATCGCGCCTAAACTGGCCCGGCAAAGCTCCTGTTACAGAGTGACAGAATCAAGAAGGGCCGCACCCCGCGGTATTAAAACAAATGAAGCGTACCTACCAACCGTCCAAACTCGTCCGCAAGCGCCGGCACGGTTTCCGTGCTCGCATGGCCACCAAGGGTGGTCGCGGCGTCGTCGCAGCCCGCCGCAATCGCGGCCGCAAGCGGCTCAGCGCCTGAACGGAAGACGAGATCGTTGCCCGCAACCGGCAAGCCAGTGGGAGCACATCCCAAGCGGCTTCTGAAGCGCGCGGATTTCCTGGCTGTCCGCGGCGGCGAGAAGCGCCGCGGGCGGCTTTTCCTCGTCGAGGTTCTCGACCGTGGCGACGGATTGTCGCCGCGCGTCGGCTACACCGTCACCAAGAAGGTCGGCAATGCGGTCGTGCGCAACCGCGTCCGGCGCCGGCTGAGAGAAGCCGTGCGCACGCACGCGGCCGATGACATGGCGCCCGGCAATGACTATGTCATCGTCGGGCGTGAAGACGTGCTCGCCATTCCGTTCGGCCAGTTGAAGGCCGAGCTTTCCCGCCGACTGCGCGGAACACGATAGGCCAAGGGCTTCGATGGAAAACAACCGCAATTTCTTCATCACCATCGCGCTGTCGGTGCTGATCCTGACGCTGTGGCAGGTGTTCTACATGAACCCGCGCGTCGAGCAGCAGCGCGAGGCGGCCCGCATCGAGGAACAGCGGCAGGCCGAGCAGAAGAAGGCGGCCGAAGCGGCCAATCCGGGTGCTGCCGTCACGCCGGCCCCCGCGCCCGGCGCCATTCCGAGCGCTCCTGGCGGCGAGGCCGTGACGGCGGCCGGCCGCGCGCAGGCGCTGGCCGCGACCAGCCGCGTCAAGATCGACACGCCGAGCCTGGAAGGTTCGATAAACCTCACCGGCGCGCGCCTCGACGACCTCAAGCTCAAGCACTACACCGAGACCGTCGACAAGAACTCGCCCGAGATCGAGCTGCTCAACCCGTCGGCGCTGCCCAACGGCTATTTCGCCGAGATCGGCTTTGTCGGCAACGACAAGACCGGCGCGGTGCCGGGCGCCGACACGGTGTGGACGGTCGACGGCAACGCCACGCTGACGCCGTCGACGCCGGTGACGCTGACCTATACGAACGACAAGGGCCTGACCTTCAAGCGCACCGTCTCAGTCGACAACGACTATATGTTCACGGTCTCCGACACTGTGCAGAACTCAGGTACGGCGCCCGTCTCGCTGTTCAATTACGGCCGCGTCACCCGCTTCGACAAGCCCGCCGTCGCCAGCACCTATGTGCTGCATGAGGGTCTGATCGGCTATACCGGCACGGAAGGCCTGCAGGAGCACAAATACGCCTCGATCGAGAAAGACAAGCAGGCCCAGCCCGGCAAGTCGACCGACGGCTGGCTCGGCATCACCGACAAATACTGGGCGGTGACGCTGGTGCCGACCGAGAAGCAGCCGTTCCAGCCGCGCTACGCCTATTTCGAGGACGGCCGCCACCGCTACCAGTCAGACTTCCTGACCGACGCGATCAATGTCGATGCCGGCCAGTCGGCGACGGTCGAGACCGAGGTGTTCGCCGGCGCCAAGGAAGTCGCCAAGATCAACGCCTACGCCGAGGACCGCCACATCAAGCGGTTCGACCTCTTGATCGACTGGGGCTGGTTCCACTTCATCACCAAGCCGATGTTCTGGCTGATCGACACGCTCTACAAATTCTTCGGCAATTTCGGCCTGGCCATCCTCGCCACCACCGTCATCGTCAAGGCCATCTTCTTCCCGCTCGCCAACAAGTCCTACGCGTCGATGGCAAACATGAAGAAGGTGCAGCCGAAAATGCTCGAAATCCGCGAGAAATACGCGGACGACAAGATGAAGCAGCAGCAGGCGATGATGGAGCTCTACAAGACCGAGAAGATCAATCCGCTGGCCGGCTGCTGGCCGGTGGCGCTGCAGATCCCGGTGTTCTTCTCGCTCTATAAGGTGCTCTACATCACCATCGAGATGCGCCACGCGCCGTTCTTCGGCTGGATCCAGGACCTTGCCGCGCCCGATCCGACCTCGATCTTCAACCTGTTCGGCCTGATCCCGATGACGCTGCCGCATATGCTGATGATCGGCGTCTGGCCGCTGCTGATGGGCGTCACCATGTTCCTGCAGATGCGCATGAACCCGACGCCGCCGGATCCGACGCAGGCCGCGATCTTCACCTGGATGCCGATCATCTTCACCTTCATGATGGCGGGCTTCCCCGCCGGCCTGGTCATCTACTGGGCCTGGAACAATCTGCTGTCGATCCTGCAGCAGGGCGTGATCATGAAGCGCCAAGGCGCCAAGATCGAATTGTGGGACAATCTGGCGGCGCTGTTCCGCAAGAAACCCTCGCCGGCGGAATAGCCGGCAGCCCGATCAATTGTCTTCGAAAAACCCGGCTCGTCCGGGTTTTTTGTTGGCGCCCGGAAACTACGGCTCGGCGTGGTCCGTAGCTTTCTCAGTCCTCCCCAAGAAGCCGCGACGGCTTCCGGCGCAGCGACGCCGGTGTTTGGGAGGTCGTCCGGCAGGCCGGGGTCACCGCGCTGCTTCGCGGGACCCCGGCTTCAACAGCGCGGGTAGACCCGGTCGCCGCCCGTCCCTAAGCTCCGTATGCTGCAAGTGTGGACGGAGCCAGCCGATGACCGGACCCAACCCCAACATCAAGCACCCGATCCCGATGCATCCGCGCGTCGGCTTCCTGAAAGGACTGGTCAGCGCGCCCAACATCGAGGTCGGCGACTTCACCTACTATGATGATCCGGACGGACCGGACAAATTCGCCGAGCGCTGCGTGCTGCACCATTATCCGTTCATCGGCGACAAGCTGATCATCGGCAAGTTCTGCGCCATCGCCGAGGGCGCGCGCTTCATCATGAACGGCGCCAACCACGCAATGTCGGGCTTCTCGACCTATCCGTTCAACATCTTCGGCCATGGCTGGGAGGAAGGCTTCGACCCGAAGACATGGGCGAAGGAGATCCGCGGCGACACGGTGGTCGGCAACGATGTGTGGATCGGCATGGATGCGGTGATCATGCCCGGGGTGACAATCGGCCATGGCGCCATCGTCGCGGCGAAATCGGTTGTCACGCACGACGTGCCGGCCTATGCGATCGTTGCCGGCAACGCGGCCAAGGTGGTGAAGATGCGCTTCGACGACAAGACGATCCGGCGGTTGCTGATGGCAGGCTGGTGGAACTGGCCGGTGGACAAGATCGGCCGCAACCTCGACGCCATCAGGGGCGCCGACATTGCCCGCCTGGAGGCAGCCGTCTGATGGACAAGACCGTGATCGGCACCGACCTGTTCACCCGCGGCTGGGTCTTCATC
>NZ_RZOS01001289.1:0-530 GCF_004022605.1 Mesorhizobium sp. M4B.F.Ca.ET.089.01.1.1 | reverse complement strand
TCCTTTGACATCGCCCAGTTTATTCGCGCCTCATGTGCCATGGGATTGCGGAACATCCCGAACGTCCCTTTCAGGAGATTGCCGAAGCCCTTCTGCTCGTCCTGCCTCGCTTTTGGTAGCGAGGGCATTGATTGCCAGCATCGGAGGTGTCCCCGAGAACGCCCTATCGACGAGCACGGCGCCGTCGTCATCGAGCCCGGTGCGAGTTCGCACCTTGGCGGCGATGCTTTTCACCGCTTCGAGCACGGCGTGGAAATAGTTGTCCTGCAGCAGTTCTTGCCGACAGAACTTCATTACGTCCGGATGCACGCCTCGTGAAGCGAGGTCTTCGCGCAGCTCTCGCGCCCGCCGCTCTGCCTGCCCGAGCGTCTCGACTTTTTCTGCCTTCGATAGCTCGCCAGAAGCGGCGACCGAAAGCCCCGTGAACGCGAGCGCCCGGTTGAGATTCGCACGCATTGGTTCGAAGCGTTCAGGCTCGCTGACAAACCGCGCCGGCTTCATGGCCTTCCGGATGAACCCAATGATGCGAG
>NZ_RZOS01001288.1:0-530 GCF_004022605.1 Mesorhizobium sp. M4B.F.Ca.ET.089.01.1.1 | reverse complement strand
AACCAGGCGCTTACGTCAAAGAGTGAGCCTGAACGTCAGCGGCGAGGCGACGAAATCCGTTTGGATGCTTGACACTTTTGGCGTGCCAGATCGCGCCGTAGCGCGCCCTTCTGATCGCATCGACAGGAAACTTGACGTCTGCTGTCTTCAACTCCTGAAGGCAAAGGACGTCATACTTGGTTTGACCCAGTCACTCCAGAAGAACGGTAGCCGGCCGTTGACGCCATTCAGATGAACGTTGCGATGCGCGTCATTCGAACTCTACCATCTGGGACCATGAGACTGTCATCTCGAGAACGGGAAGCTCATTTTTCGTCCTTGTAGGATTTGGCGGCTTCATCGATCTTGCGCCAATCGTGTCCATACCGACGCACAAGTTCTCGCGCCTGGGCTGGCGACACATTCTGGGTTTCCACAATATGTTTCACCTCTGCTTCCTCACCTTTCAGCGGCCGAGAACGAGGTCTTCTCGGCCGCATGGGGGGTGTCCCTGTTTCATCGCGTCTCGGCATGGTCTCACCTTTCCGAGT
>NZ_RZOS01001287.1:0-531 GCF_004022605.1 Mesorhizobium sp. M4B.F.Ca.ET.089.01.1.1 | reverse complement strand
TTTCCATGGTGTTCCAGTCCTATGCGTTGTTCCCTCACATGACGGTGATGGAAAATGTCTCCTACGGTCTGCGCTTCTCCGGCCATGACAAGAAGGAGGCCGCGTCCCGCGCCCGCGCCGGCCTGGAGTTGGTCGGCCTGACCGGTTTCGAGGCGCGCCTGCCCAGCGAACTGTCGGGTGGTCAGCAGCAGCGCGTGGCGGTGGCGCGCGCACTGGTGCTAGAACCGCAAGTGCTGCTGTTCGACGAGCCGCTCTCCAACCTAGATGCCAAGCTGCGCCGGCATGTGCGTGAGGAAATCAGGGAGATCCAGACTAAGCTCGGGTTGACTGTGGTCTACGTCACGCACGACCAGGAAGAGGCGCTTGCGGTTTCGGACCGCATCATCGTCATGAACAAGGCGGTGGTCGCACAAGACGGTACGCCGCGCGAACTATACGACGCGCCAGCCAACGCATTCGTTGCCGACTTCATCGGTGAAGCCAACATCCTGGATTGCGAGGTGGTTGCGGTGCAAGGGGACGAAGCTACCG
>NZ_RZOS01001286.1:0-531 GCF_004022605.1 Mesorhizobium sp. M4B.F.Ca.ET.089.01.1.1 | reverse complement strand
GTACCGCAATGCGTTCGACTTTCGCTCGTTGGAACAGAGCGGCTTTCAGGTTTCCGCCAGCTTCGCTAAAATAGAGGCATGCCTCTAGATCAAGCACAAAGTTGATGCCGCTATAGGCCATGCTGTTATGGCCCCAGCCGGTTAACACCGATGGCGGCGATCTGCTTTATCGTACTTGGCTTCAGATTGGTGAGCCGGTACGCATCGAACTGAGAGATTGCCTTCCTGTCGACCGCGGCGGTGAGCATGTTAGGCAGAAGATATCCGAACCTGGCAATCTGCGAGCTAATTCCACCGCCCCCGCTGTTTTCCTCACCTTCGTCTTCTTCTTCGATCATGGGGACTTCAGACGGCAGGGTCGCAGACCACGCAGCGTAAAAGCCTTTGCTCAAGCCCAAATCAGAGACGCGTAAGGCGCTCGCCTGCTTACTGGCGCCAAATCGTCTGGAAAGGAGATCAACGACGGCCCTAGCACCCCTTCCCGCGACGCTTTTATAGGCTTGGGAAAATTCCTCCGCAGGCATCATGACC
>NZ_RZOS01001285.1:0-532 GCF_004022605.1 Mesorhizobium sp. M4B.F.Ca.ET.089.01.1.1 | reverse complement strand
GTGGTCACGAACATGGGGTCCGAGGATTTCGGCCGGACTGCCTGGTACCAGCGCCCAGTCAGGAACCCCCGAAACGTCGACGGTCAGGAGATCCATGGAAACGCGTCCGACAACCTGGGCGGCAAAACCCGCAACGGAGACGGCAGCGCGGCTTGAGCCGGCCCGGGAATAGCCGTTCGCGTATCCGATCGCGACCGTCGCGATCTTGGCTTGCTCGGTCAGGCGGTAGGTCGAGCTGTAGCCGACAGGGGCACCGCGCTTCATCGTCTTGACCTGAATGATCGGCGCGACTACGCGAGCTGGCTGCAACATGGGATTTGGGCGCCCTGTCAGCGGGTTGATCCCGAATGTCGCCTTGCCGGGCCGGACCATGTCGAACGCGTAGTCCGCGCCCAGATAGGTGCCAGCCGAATTGGCAAGCGACATTTTCGCGATGGGAAGCCCGCTCACCGCGCTCAGGAATGCCCCGCGCTGGAATTCGCACCTGTCGAAATCGAGGTCATCGGCTGCCGAAAGGTGCGACATGTAGAGG
>NZ_RZOS01001284.1:0-532 GCF_004022605.1 Mesorhizobium sp. M4B.F.Ca.ET.089.01.1.1 | reverse complement strand
CAAAGGAATTCCGATCAAGAAGCCGAACGCGCAGTGGATCAAGCCCGGCCTGGTCGGCCACATCAGCTTCCTGAAAGGCGAGGGCGGGCTGCGCCATGCCACTCTGACCGATGTTCGAGAGGACTAGTCGGCCCCGCAGATCGGTTCACCGGAAGGCATCCGAGCTGGCGCTCGGCGTTTTTTTAGCGCTTTGGCTGTTCGGGGTCGTCTGAGACAAACGACCCCGATGACCACGTCCATAACAGCTTCCAAGAGCGGCTTGCTGTCTTCGTCGCGGGCTTCAACGGTAAGGCGGCGGCAAATGACGGTGGGGGTGACTTCCCGCGCATAGTCTGTCAGCGCGGCGAAAGCCTCGAGCCTGACGGAATCCATGCCGCCGGCTAACCATGTCCCTTCAGTGTCGGAAAAGAGCCGATCATTGTTGCGTACGTCAAAATAATTAAGGGAAAGGGCGGCCATGTGATCTCCTATGGGCTCACTGCTGTCGAGGGTCCCTACAGCCTTCAGCGGAGTGGACTGCTACCGATAAGCC
>NZ_RZOS01001283.1:0-533 GCF_004022605.1 Mesorhizobium sp. M4B.F.Ca.ET.089.01.1.1 | reverse complement strand
GGTTTAGCGGGTTCTGCGCCGGGGCCGGGAAGCTCTGCTCGGCGACGACGTCGATGCGCGCAGCCGACGACGCCTGTTTTCCTTGCTCGGACGGCGTCGCCGACCGGATTGCTTCAAGGGTTTTCGATGACGATGCCGGTCGCTTCGCCGGCGATGCCGATACGTCCGCAGGCGTCTGATCCTCAGGCGGCGCCGTGGCGCCGCCATCCCGGCGCGGCAGGTCCTTGAAGACGGCGCTGATGGCTTCCGGCTGCCGCAGCTTGCCGGGAAAGGCCTCGGCGTTCGAGGCACGTTCGGACCGGGAGAAGGCACCGGCATCATTGGACTCGGGATCCGAGGTCTGATCGGGTTCTTTCAAGGTGGAAAGCAATCGCCGCGACGATTGCGGCTGGCCGTCCAGCGCCGGCTCCGGCCCGCTGGGCGCGGCATCGTCGCCGTCCGCTCGGGCCGATGGCTGGAAACGGCCGATGTCGCTCAACGCCATCAGCAATGGCAGGCTGTCCTTGAGCGGGCCGGCGTTCGCGGTCTGCGCG
>NZ_RZOS01001282.1:0-534 GCF_004022605.1 Mesorhizobium sp. M4B.F.Ca.ET.089.01.1.1 | reverse complement strand
ACTTGGTTTGCCTGCGCCTTGCAGGCAACCTCAAGACCATTGGCATAGACGGTCATGCCGATCTCCCGTATGCGAACACCGCAGCGCCGCACGCGCCTGCATCGGACGAGGCCTCGATGAGAACCGGATTGCCGGCGGCATACCCTTTCCCGGCTGCTGTCCAAGCCATGCCAACCATGACAGGAACGGCTGCGGCCCCAACATTGCCCAGAGATTCAGCGGGCGACCATAAGTCCTGAAACTCGTGGCGTCCCCGCAGGAGGCGGATAGAGGCCAACGCGGTCTGCTTGAACCAGTAATGCTCGCCGATCAGGTCCGCGATGCGATAGCCGAGCCGGTTCATGTCAATCCCGGTCTCTTGGAATGCCACATCGTATGCCGCCGTCATGCCATCGGCGCGCAGCGGCAAATCCTGCTCGTTGTAAATCGAAGCTTCCTCGCGCGAAAGACCGAGTCCGAAGAGCCTGAAACCGTTATTTCGCGGTCGTGAGCATAGAACCGCAGCCGCAGCTTCGCCTGGAATGAAGCCGTTGG
>NZ_RZOS01001281.1:0-534 GCF_004022605.1 Mesorhizobium sp. M4B.F.Ca.ET.089.01.1.1 | reverse complement strand
CCGAACGCGAGAGTGAAATATCCCCGCCATTTGCCGATGCCCGCAAGCGACCGTTGAGGACAGATCGATAGTTGCCGGACTTCGTCTACGTGGCAGACGCTTCGAAGCGAACCACTCCACCCAACGACACATCGTCTGTCGCCTGGGCGACGCCCGCAATAATCAGAGGACCGCCTGACATGAGACACTTGATTTATGCCGCCGGCATCGCCGGCGCCGCGCTCCTTCCAGCCACAGCGGCCAAGGCACAAGACGCATCCTGGGGCTGCCAAGTCCTGCTTTGCGCAGCCTCGCAAAACCCTTCCTGGCATGGCGTGGAATACTGCGTCCCGCCAATGATCAAACTTATTGCTGCCATGTCGAAGCCTGGCTTCTCGTGGCCCATCTGCAACGAAGCAAAGGCCGGTGCACCGGGTCGTGAGGAATATGCCGATTGCCCCGAAGGGACCAAGATCGGCTATAGCCAATATGGCCGGGACGGAAATCGCAGCGCACCGGATCGTTGCGTCAAGACCCTCAACACCTGTCAAACGC
>NZ_RZOS01001280.1:0-534 GCF_004022605.1 Mesorhizobium sp. M4B.F.Ca.ET.089.01.1.1 | reverse complement strand
GGTTCGCTGGCAGCAAAAATGGTCGCCTCGACGCGGTTCATCCATTCACGCCAGCGCACCTCGGGCGGCAGGTGATCCAGCTCCCGGTCAAACAGCTGGTCAGCTGATCGACGGTCATCTGACCGGCTCCCCCCTCGCCTGCGCGCCGCTTGCACCATTATCGTCAGAGCCCGTAGATGCGGAAGGTCGGGCGGCCGGATAGCTCTCGGACGGCGCCTAGCTCGACCAGACGGTCGAACAGGCGGCGCAGCCCACGGCCACTCCTACCGGCGATCTTTTCCGAGGCAACGATCGCATCGTCGGACAGCAGCTTGTCGACAACAAGATCCGCCGCCTTGGCCCTGAGTTTCGGCGCAACAGCAAGCAGCCGGTCCGAGCGGCGCTCGAGCTCGGCGGAAAGATCGATGGCGCGTAGCGCAGCCCGCGCCTGCGCGGCAAGCAGACTTTTGGCACGCTCAGGATCGGTCTCAATGCCTGTCGCCACCGAGTTGGCTGCTGATCTACGCGGGCGGACGCTTGTGCCCAGGGCCGCTT
>NZ_RZOS01000127.1:0-13663 GCF_004022605.1 Mesorhizobium sp. M4B.F.Ca.ET.089.01.1.1 | reverse complement strand
GCTGAGGGAGGATGGCGGCGGCACCGCCTGCGCTGCCCGGCTGTCGCATCTCATGGACGAGATCATCCGGGCGCTCTACGATTTCGCCGCGACGCACGTCTATCGCGTCAAGAACCGCTCCGCGGCCGAGCGCATGGCGGTGGTGGCGGTCGGCGGCTACGGCCGCGGCACGCTGGCACCTGGCTCCGACATCGATCTTCTGTTCCTGCTGCCCTACAAGCAGACGCCCTGGGGCGAGCAGATCGTTGAATACATGCTCTACATGCTGTGGGATCTCGGGCTGAAAGTCGGCCATGCGACGCGCAACATCGACGAGTGCCTGAGGCTGTCGCGCACCGACGTCACCATCCGCACCTCGATCCTGGAGGCGCGCTTCCTGTGGGGCGAACAGAAGCTCTATGACGAGCTTTTGACGCGCTTCGACCATGAGGTGGTGCGCACCACCGGGCCCGAATATGTGCAGGCCAAGCTTGCCGAACGCGACGATCGCCACGCCAAGGCCGGCGAAAGCCGCTATCTGGTCGAACCCAACGTCAAGGACGGCAAGGGCGGGCTGCGCGACCTGCAGACGCTGTTCTGGATCGGCAAATATTTCTACCGGGTGCGCACCGGCGAGGAGCTGGTCGAGAAGGCCGTGTTCACCGAGGCAGAATACCGGGAATTCCTCAAGGCCGAGGATTTTCTCTGGGCGGTGCGCTGCCACATGCACTTCCTCACCGGCAAGGCCGAGGAGCGGCTGCATTTCGACATCCAGCGCGAGATCGCAGAGCGGCTCGGCTACACCAGCCATCCCGGCCTGTCGGCGGTCGAGCGCTTCATGAAGCACTACTTCCTCGTCGCCAAGGATGTCGGCGACCTCACCCGCATCTTCTGCGCCGCGCTCGAGGAAGAGCAGGCCAAGCACGTGCCTGGCTTCAACCGCATCTTCCTCACCTTCCAGCGTCGCAAGCGCAAGCTGGCCGGCACGTCCGATTTCATCGTCGACAATCACCGCATCAACGTCGCCGACGACATGGTGTTCGAGCGCGACCCGGTCAATCTGCTCAGGCTGTTCTGGTTCGCCGACAAGCATGGGCTGGAGTTCCACCCCGACGCGCTGAAGCTGCTCACCCGTTCGCTCGGCCTCGTCGGCAAGGCGCTGAGGCGCGACGAGGAGGCCAACCGGCTGTTCCTCGACATTTTGACCTCGGACCGCTACGCCGAGCTCAATCTCAGGCGCATGAACGAGGCGGGGCTGCTGAGCAAGCTGATCCCGGACTTCGGCAAGATCGTCGCCATGATGCAGTTCTCGATGTACCACCACTATACGGTGGACGAGCACCTCATCCGCTGCATCGGCGTGTTGGCCGAGATCGAGCGCGGCGACGGCGAGAAGGTGCACCCGCTGTCGCACGCGCTTATGCCGGGGCTGAAGAAGAGCCGCGAGGCACTCTATGTCGCCGTGCTCCTGCACGACGTCGCCAAGGGGCGGCCGGAGGATCATTCGGAAGCCGGCGCCCGCATCGCGCGGCGCATCTGCCCGCATATGGGGCTGTCGGCCGCCGACACCGAGACGGTGGCCTGGCTGGTCGAGAACCATCTCGTGATGTCGATGACGGCGCAGACGCGCGACCTCAACGACCGCAAGACGATCGAGGATTTCGCCTCGATCGTGCAGTCGGTCGAGCGGCTGAAGCTGCTGTTGATCCTCACCGTCTGCGATATCAGGGGTGTCGGGCCGGGCGTCTGGAACGGCTGGAAGGGGCAGTTGCTGCGCACGCTGTACTACGAGACCGAGCTGCTCTTGACCGGCGGCTTCTCCGAAGTGTCGCGCGCCGAGCGCACTTCCGCGGCGCGCGAGCGGCTGGCCGAGGCGCTGGCCAACTGGCCGGCGAAGGAGCGCAAGCGCTACGTCGCCCAGCACTACGAGAACTACCTGCTGACCGTCGACCTCGCCGACCAGCTGCGCCATGCCGAGTTCGTCCGCGAGGCGGATGCCGCCGACAAGAAGCTCGCGACCATGGTCAAGACGCACGAGTTCGAGGCGGTGACCGAGATCACCGTCCTGGCGCAGGACCATCCACGCCTGCTGTCGGTGATCGCCGGCGCGTGCGCCGCCGCCGGCGGCAACATCGTCGACGCGCAGATCTTCACCACCTCGGACGGCCGGGCGCTGGACACGATCCTGATTTCGAGGGAATTCGACCTCGACGAGGACGAGCGCCGGCGCGCCGAACGGGTCGGCCGGCTGATCGAGGACGTGCTGTCGGGCAAGACCTGGCTGCCGGAAATGATCGAAAAGCGCACCAAGCCCAAGCGCGGCGCCAAGGTCTTCCGCATTCCGCCGCGCGCCGAGATCCGCAACACGCTGTCGAACCGCTTCTCGGTGATCGAGATCGAGGGGCTCGACCGGCCCGGCCTGCTCTCCGAGATCACCGGGGCGCTGTCCGATCTGTCGCTCGACATCGCATCGGCGCACATCACCACCTTCGGCGAGAAGGTCATCGATACCTTCTATGTCACCGACCTCACGGGACAGAAGATCGACAGCCCGACGCGCATGGCCACCATCCACAAGCGCCTGATCGAGACCCTGGACGGCACCGCGCCGGAGCGCGGCGGCAAGACCAGGGCGGCTGCCGAGTGACCATCACTTTGTCCCAATCGCACAGGCAGTCTCCCCGCGCATGAGCCTCGTCAAGAAATTCGCCACGGTCGCCTCCGGCACGCTGATGAGCCGCGCGCTCGGCTTCGGCCGCGAGATGCTGATGGCGGCGGCGCTGGGCACCGGGCCGGTCGCCGACGCCTTCAACGCCGCCTTCCAGTTCCCCAACACCTTCCGCCGGCTGTTCGCCGAGGGCGCCTTCAACGCCGCCTTCGTGCCGCTGTTCGCCAAGGAGATCGAGACGCATGGCACCGAGGGCGCCAAGCGCTTCTCCGAGGAAGTGTTCGGCGTGCTGTTCACGGCACTGCTGGCGTTGACGATCGCCATGGAGTTCGCGATGCCGCTGATCGTGCGCTACCTGGTGGCGCCGGGCTTCGCCGACACGCCGGGCAAGTTCGAGACGACGGTCACGCTTGCGACCATCATGTTCCCCTATCTCATCTGCATGTCGCTCGGCGCCATGATGGCCGGCATGCTGAATTCGCTGCGCCGCTATTTCGCGGCTGCGGTGGCGCCGGTCTTCCTCAACATCATCCTGATCGGCGTGCTCGGCTACGCTTGGTACAATGGGCTGGATGCGCACGACGTCGGTTTCGGCCTGTCCTGGGGCGTGCTGGCGGCGGGGGTGGTGCAACTCGCCATCGTCTGGGTGGCGGTGCGCCATGCCGGCATCTCGATCGGCTTCCGCAGGCCGAAGATGACGCCGAGCGTCAAGCGGCTGTTGATCCTGGCGTTGCCGGCCGCGATCACCGGCGGCATCACCCAGATCAACCAGCTGATCGGCACGGCGATCGCCTCGGCGCAGGACAGCGCCGTTTCCTCTCTGGCCTATGCCGACCGCATCTACCAATTGCCGCTCGGCGTCGTCGGCGTGGCGGTGGCGATCGTGCTGTTGCCGGAACTGTCGCGGGCGTTGAAGTCGGGCAACCTGATCGAGGCGGCCAACCTGCAAAACCGTTCGGTCGAGTTCACGCTGTTCATGACCTTGCCGGCGGCGGCCGCGTTGTGGGTGATGTCGGAGCCGATCGTGCGGCTGGTCTACGAGCGCGGCGCCTTCGCCGCCAACCATTCGACGCCGATCGTGGCCTCGATCCTGGCGATCTTCGGTCTCGGCCTGCCGGCCTTCGTGCTGATCAAGGCCTTCACCCCCGGCTACTTCGCGCGCGAGGACACGCGCACGCCGATGATGTTCGCCGCCATCTCGGTCGGCGTGAATGTCGCGACCGCCCTGTCGCTGTTTCCGTCGATGGGCGCGCCGGGCATCGCAGTGGCGTCGGCCGTCGCCGGCTGGGTCAACGCCATGATGCTGCTTGCCGTGCTGATCCGGCGCGGCCATTGGGGCCGCGACATTCCGCTGTTGAAGCGCATTCCGAGGCTGGTGCTGTCCGCCGTGATCATGGCGACCGCGCTTTACTTCGCGGAGCGGCATTTTGCGACGCAGATCGGACCCGGCTCACCGCTGGTCGTGAAAGCAACGACGGTGCTTGCACTGGTCGCCGGGGGTGCTGCGCTCTATTTCATCGCCGCCTTCGCGACCGGCGGCGCCGATTTCGGCATGATCCGCAGGAATGTGAAGCGCGGCGAGGCAAAGGCAGCGCCGCCGGTTACGGAACAGTCTCCAGATCCGTGAGCCTGAATTCGTCGGCCGTGGAAAGCATCGGAACGGCGTAGTGGCGTGCGCAAGCGTAGTGGAAACAGTCCGCCAGGTTCAGTCGGATGGCGTTGTTGCGAAACCGCGACGCGGCCTCGATGGATAGCGATGCCGCGTCCAGCGCCGGCGGCAGCTCGCGCAAGGCAATTGCGCGCTCTTCAAGAAAACGGGTCACAATCTCAGCGCTTCTGGCAACCGGTATTGCCAGCTTTTCCGGCCGGGATAGGGCCATTGAGGCTTCCCAGACAGCGATTGCGGAGGTGAATGGAGCCGAGGCGTCCACGACCGCTTGCGCGCAGCGTTCGGCCTCAGCTTCATTGCTCAGCATCGCAACGATAGCGGCTGCATCGACGAACATCAGTCCTCGCCGGACAGTTCATCATAGACCGAGCGGGGCAACGGCCTGCGCGCCTGCTCGCCCAACTCAATTCCAAACTCGGCCCTCAGCCGGGCTGCCGTCTCCAACGGCGTCTCGCGGTTGCGCCGCCGTTCGAGGGCTTCGCGCATGGCGATCACGATGGCCTCGGTGATGCCGACGCCCTCAGCTTTGGCGAAGGCGCGGGTTAGCCTGTCGGCTTCCTTGTTGTTGATATTGATGGTCATGACTACATTCTTTCGTGTAGCTTGAAACATGTAGCCACCGCATGCCAATGTCAATAGCCCGTTAATGGGCACGTTGGGGTGCCTCTTGATCGGATGCCGGGCTTCGTCCATAAGCGCGCCCGTCGAAAGACTTTCGCCGCGCGCGAAACGGCCCTCCACAAGCCAATGAGGAAAAAATGTCAGCCTTCAAGCCACTCGTCTTTTCGGGCGTCCAGCCGACCGGCAATCTGCATCTCGGCAATTATCTCGGCGCCATCAAGAAATTCGTCGCGCTGCAGGACCAGTCCGACTGCATCTATTGCGTCGTCGACCTGCATTCGCTGACGGCGCAGCTCGTCCATGACGACCTTGCCGACCAGACCCGCTCGATCACCGCCGCCTTCCTCGCCTCCGGCATCGACCCCAGGAAGCACATCGTCTTCAACCAGTCGCGGGTGATGCAGCACGCCGAGCTCGCCTGGATCTTCAATTGCGTGGCGCGCATCGGCTGGATGAACAAGATGACGCAGTTCAAGGACAAGGCCGGCAAGGACCGCGAGAACGCCTCGCTCGGCCTGCTTGCCTATCCAAGCCTGATGGCCGCCGACATCCTGCTCTACCGCGCCACCCATGTGCCGGTGGGCGAGGACCAGAAGCAGCACCTCGAGCTGACCCGCGACATCGCCCAGAAATTCAACAATGACTTCTCCGACCGCATCGCCGCCCTTGGCGTCGGCGTCGAGATGCAGGTCGGCGAGGAGACGGTGAACGGCTATTTCCCGATCACCGAACCGGTGATCGGCGGACCGGCGGCGCGCATCATGAGCCTGCGCGACGGGTCGAAGAAGATGTCTAAGTCGGACCCGTCTGACCTGTCGCGCATCAACCTGACCGACGATGCCGACACCATCTCGAAGAAGATCCGCAAGGCCAAGACCGATCCTGAAGCCTTGCCGGGCGAGGTCGACGGGCTGGCCAGCCGTCCCGAGGCGGAAAACCTGGTCGGCATCTATGCCGGGCTTGCCGAAATCTCCAAGGCGGACGTGCTGAAGGAGTTCGGCGGCCAGCAGTTCTCGGTGTTCAAGCCGGCGCTGGCCGACCTCGCGGTGGAGAAGCTGGCACCGATCGCCGGCGAGATGCGCCGCATCGAGGGCGACCGCGCCTATGTCGATGCGGTGCTGAAGGACGGCGGCGAGCGCGCCGGCGCGCTGGCGGAATCCACGATGCGGACGGTGCGCGACATCATCGGCCTGTTGCAGGACTGATCGATCCAATCTCGTCGATCGCTACCGCCATGAAGGCCGGCGGCTTGCCGCCGGTCTTTGGCGGTGGCAGATTGCGGCCGAATTGATACCGAGCAGACAGACATGGTCTCCAAACGTCTCAGCCGTGAAGTTGGCCACCGCCGCAAGTTCCTGGCGATCATCGACGACACGCCGGAATGCGAGCGCGCCGTCGCCTATGCCTCGAAGCGGGCGCAGAGCACCAGCGGCGTGCTGGTGCTGCTCTATGTCATCGAGCCGGACGATTTCCAGCACTGGCTGGGGGTCGAGAAGATCATGCGCGAGGAGGCGAACGCCACGGCGCGCGCCGCGCTCGATACCTACGCCAACAAGGTGCGCCAGAAGCTCGGCATCGAGCCGGAACTGGTGGTGCGCGAGGGCAAGCCGACCGAAGAGATCCACAAGCTGATCGAGGAAGACCAGGACATCGCCATCCTGGTGCTGGCGGCAGGCGCCGGCAAGGAAGGCCCCGGGCCGCTGGTCAGCGCCGTGGCCGGCAGGGGCGCCGCCTTCCCCATCCCGGTCACCGTGGTGCCGCAGAATCTGTCGGATGAGGAAATCGACAGCCTCGCTTGAGGCGTGCTGTTATCCAGGTGAAGCCGGCCTGACCTGAATCTAAACACGCCTCGCCCTATGTACCGGAGGCTTGGCAAAAACATTCCGCCAGCCAGCCGTTGCGGCGACGCGTTTCGCTTGAATGTCCCGCCGATAGCGCCTATTTAGAACCATTCCAAACTATCCGCCCGAAACGGGCATGGAGACCGCCATGTTCATCCAGACCGAATCGACGCCGAACCCGGCAACGCTGAAGTTTTTGCCTGGCAAGGAAGTGCTGCGCGAAGGCACCGCCGATTTCCGCGACGCCGACAGTGCGGCGAGCGCCTCGCCGCTGGCCGGCCGGCTGTTCGAGATCCCAGGCGTCACCGGCGTCTTCTTCGGCTACGACTTCATCACCGTGACCAAGGACGGTCCCGACTGGCAGCATCTGAAGCCGGCGATCCTCGGCGCCATCATGGAGCATTTCATGTCGGGCGCGCCGGTCATGACCAAGGCCGGCCCGGCGGCCGAGACCAGCGAGACCGGTGAATTCTACGACAAGGCCGACGAGGAGCTGGTCATCACCATCAAGGAGCTGCTTGACACCAGGGTGCGCCCGGCGGTTGCCCAGGACGGCGGCGACATCACCTTCCGCGGCTTCGAGAACGGCACCGTGTTCCTGCACATGAAGGGCGCCTGCGCCGGCTGCCCGTCGTCGACGGCGACGCTGAAGCACGGCATCCAGAACCTGCTTCGTCACTTCGTCCCCGAGGTGCAGCAGGTCGAGCAGGTCGCTTAAGCATAAGCTCTTCCGTCAGCACGCAACAAAAAACCGGGCCGAATTGCCCGGTTTTCTGTTTTGGGACGTCCATTTGTTGCCTAGACGGTCCGCGTACTCAACTTTTCAGGTGAACCATGACCCCCGAATACAGGGATCGTGGTCCCTACATCACGATGACCTTGGCGCCGACAGAGGTGCGGTTGTAGAGGTCGATGATGTCCTGGTTCATCAGCCGGATGCAGCCCGACGACATCGCCTTGCCGATCGAATTCCATTCCGGGCTGCCATGCAGGCGGTAGCCCATGTCGCCGCCCTTGTTGAACAGGTACATGGCGCGGGCGCCAAGCGGGTTCTTCAGGCCCGGATCCATGCCGCCAGCGAATTTGGCGAGTTCCGGCTGGCGCTTGATCATCTGCGAGGGCGGCGTCCAGGTCGGCCATTCGCGCTTCAGCGCGATACGGGCGGTGCCGTGCCACTCGAAGCCTTCACGGCCGACGCCGATGCCGTAGCGTATCGCCAGCCCGTCACCCTCGACGAAGTAGAGGAACTTGTTCTGGGTATCGACGATGATCGTGCCCGGCTTTTCCCTGGTGTCGTACTCCACTTCCTGCCGGTGGAAGCGCGACGGAACCTTCTCGATCGGGATGCGCGGCAATTGATAACCCGCATCGGTGACCGCGCCATAGTCGTTGGTGAAGAGTCGCGCGCCGATGGTGCTGCAACCACTGATCGCGGTCGACATCGCCAAAGCAGCGACGATTGCAAGAGACTTCAAGCGCATGAATAGGTCCGATGCCCAGCCCGTTGATCGCGGCACGAGTCGGCCGCTTTTCCTGAAATCATTCATGCTGGCATTTCTTTTGCTTGCCAAGCGCGCGATGCCTATATGCAGGACCTTACCTGCCGGTAGATGCACAACTGCGTCTTTTCGGCAACAGGGCTCACAGGATTGTGAAGCAAAATCAATGGGGCCTCCGACTGGGGTCCGGATTGAGGAGAGCGCCATGAATGTCGGAGACGCCGCCGAGCGGTCCGGCCTGCCGGCCAAGACCATCCGCTATTACGAAGAGATCGGCCTGATCCGGCCGGCGCGGGCCGAGAACGGCTATCGCGACTATTCCGGCGACGATATCCACCGGCTGGCCTTCCTGCGCCGCGCCCGCAATCTCGGCTTCTCCATCGACGACTGCCGCCAGCTGATGGCGCTCTACCAGGATCGCGACCGGGCCAGCCACGACGTGCGCGAGATCGCCGCCGCCCATGTCAGGGCGATCGAGGAGAAGGTGCGCGAGCTGCAATCGATGCGCGCCACGCTGCAGACGCTGGTCCGCGCCTGCCACGGCGACCACCGGCCGGACTGCCCGATCCTGGACGACATGGCGGGCTTGACGGCGGACGGCGAGCACAGCAAGACGGCGAACTGATCGCCGCAGCCACGACAGGATCGCCCGCTGCGGCAAGGCGGTGAACCCGCGTCATTCCTTAGAGGGGAAGACGCGGGCCAGGTTGCCACCTGTTGCAATCACCAGCGGCGAATGCAACCGAACACAACCATTAACGATGGCTAATGTCTAGGGTGGGCCGGCGCGACCCCTACAGCCGGCGCGATCAGTTCGCATTCATCGCAGCCGTTGCTTTAAGGGTCCCTGTTGGGTTCGACATGTATCCGCCGGGAAGGATGCGTCATTCATCCGGTGGAACGGGACAGGGCCGGTGAATTAGGCGCGAAGCTGCGCTCTCGCTTCCTGAGCGGCTTCGATAAGGAGGTCTAGGTCGTCTGTCCGCATCGGGGAGAAGGTCGAATCTTCGCGCCCGACTGTACGCTCATGCGGCACGTCCGTTCGCCATCATCTGACTGGTAGATTTTGAACGAGATCGTGAGCCATTGGGCCTAACGTTGTACTGGGCGATGAGCTTGCGCGACCAGAACCGCCGCCAACCGTTTACCAGCGATTGAAAAAGCAAGACGACCCCCGTTTCCCCCGAGATTGGAAGCTATCGCCGGGCGCTTGGGGTCTGTAAAATATACAATCGCCCCCATGAGACGGGTTCAAACCGTGAACAAAATCTGGCATGGTGCCGGCCATGCCCATCATCTCACCGATTCCCCTTAACCCCTTGATCGACGGTCGCCAGTCGGAGCGCGCCATGCTGGTGCGGCGCGGGGTGCAGCGGCTGCTTGCCGCAATGGGCGCGCATGTGCTGCCGGAACTGTCGCTCGCAACCGGCCGGCGCGCCGATCTCGTGGCGCTGACCCGGCAGGGAGACATCTGGATCATCGAGATCAAATCCTCGATCGAGGATTTCCGCGTCGACCGCAAATGGCCCGATTACCGGCTGCATTCCGATCGCTTCTTTTTCGCCACCCATCCCGGCGTGCCCTCGGAGATCTTTCCGCAGGAATGCGGCTTCATCCTCTCCGACGGCTATGGCGCCGAGATCCTGCGCGACGCGCCGGAGCATCGGATGGCGGCGGCGACGCGCAAGGCGCTGATGCTGCGGATCGCGCGGGCGGGCGCGGCGCGGCTTTTGGCGGCGGAGCTTGCCGGCGTTTCGGTGCCGGCGCTGGACGGCGAGAGCGAGTAGGCCGGCTGGCTCGGCCTGCTGAGGGTTCATGCTGCTGCGCTTGCCCTCATCTCCTGCCGGGATCCCGCATCTGGGAGAAGGAAGAAGGCGGCGATCATGGCGCAACCTTGCCGATCATCTGTGAAAGATTTTCGATCCCGCACCGATGATTTCCGCTGGCCCCGGCTGTCCTCATCAACAGGCGCAACCGGATGGTCCGGCGGCCCGGAATGGGAGGTGGTCCATGGGATCGTTGGAAGGTCAGAATGTCGTCGTCATCGGAGGCAGCCGGGGTGTCGGCCGCTCGATCGTGGAAGCAGCGCTTGGCGAAGGGGCAACGGTGCTAGCCGTCGCCCGCGGCACCGCCGCGCTAAAACAGCTTGCCTGGGAGAAGCCCGGCGTAAAGACCCTGGCGGTCGACGCGACGGAAGAGAGCGCGCCCGAAGCCGTTTTCGACGCGCTTGCGCCGGATGTGCTGGTGGTCTCGGCGGGCGCGCTTGCCGCATCCGCGCCGGTGCAGGAGCAGAGCTGGGAAGTGTTCTCGGCAAACTGGGAGATGGACGTAAAGGCGTCGTTCCTGTTCTGCAGGGCGGCGCTCCAGGGGCGGCTGAAGCAGGGGAGCCGGGTGGTGTTGATCTCCAGCGGGGCGGCCTTCAGTGGCGGGCCGCCGAATTCCGGCAGCTATGGCGGCGCCAAACGCATGCAGGTGTTCCTGGCCGGCCACTGCCAAAAAGAATCGGACCGGCTCGGCCTCGGTCTGCGCTTCATGGCGCTCTCGCCGATGCGCATCATGCCCGGCACCGGGGTCGGTGACCGAGGCATCGACAGCATTTCGGCCTATATGGGCATCCGCCCGGCGGACTTCCTGGCCAGCATGACGGACATGCAGACCCCGGCCGATGTCGGGCGCGCGGTGATCCAGCTCGCCATCGCGAAGCAGCAAGGCAGTTCCTTCGTGGTGAGTGGCGCCGGACTTGCGGCGGCGGCATGAGGCGCGCAGGATGCCGGCCGAACTCAGCCCCGCAGGCTCCGCATGACAGACGCTCCCGGCGCTTCTGAGCCATTGGGCCGGACAGGCCAGCCGATCCTCGATCGGCTGGCCTTCCAGCACTTGACCGTGGCGCATCGCCGCGAGCTCAAGCTGCACTGTTACCGGATGATGGGCTCGCTCAACGAGGCCGAGGACCTTGTCCAGGACACTTTCCTCAAGGCCTGGCGCGCAAGGCCGCAATTCGACGGGCGCGGCTCTCCTCGCGGCTGGCTCTACAGCATCGCCACCAACAGCTGCCTCAACGCCATCAAGGCGAGAGCGGCTGCGCGCCGTATTCTAATGCAGCCCGCACGACCGCCCTCCGATGGACCCGCGACCGGCGGACCCGTCGCCGAGATCGCCTGGCTGGAGCCCTATCCGGACACCGAGCTGCCGGACTTTGCCGACGCCGAGCCCGGGCCGGAAGCGCGTTACGAGACCCGCGAGGCCGTGCAACTCGCCTTCGTAGCGGCGATCCAGCTGCTGCCGGCGAGGCAGCGGGCGGCGCTTCTGCTTTGCGACGTGCTGGGGTGGTCGGCCGCCGAGACCGCGCAGCTGCTGGGCGGATCGACCGCCTCGATCAACAGCGCCCTGCAGCGGGCTCGCGCGACGCTTGGCCAGCGATATCCCGAAGGCCGCCCCTTGCAGCGGTCACGGCCCAGCCCGGAAGAGGGCCTGCTGCTCGAACGCTATATGCGGGCCTGGCAGGCCGACAATCTCGACAGCCTCGTCGACCTGTTGCGGGAGGACGCCACCTATCACATGCCGCCATGGCGGGAATGGTACCGGGGGCGCCAGGCGATCGGCGCTTTCCTCGAGACCGTCTGGAGCAATTTTGCCGGCTATCGCACGGTGGCCACCGGAGCCAACGGCCAGCCCGCTGTCGGTGTCTATGCGTTGAGCCATCAGGATCTTGTGTGGCGGCCGCACTCGCTGCATGTCATCGAGCCTGCGGGCGGCGCAATCGCTTGCCTGACGATCTATGTGCCGCCGCTCGGACCTCAACTGTTCGCCGCCTTCGGCCTGCCGCCAAGCTAGTCTTCGTCCGCCTCACCCGCAGCCGGCGGCGCGGCCAGCAGCACTGCCGAGCCGAGCAGCGCGGCGACCAGCGAGCCGGCGAGGATGCCGACCTTGACCGCGTCTTGCAGTGCTGCATCGCTGGCGAAGGCGAGCAGGCCGATGAACAGGCTCATGGTGAAGCCGATGCCGCACAGAAGCGAAATGCCGATCATGTGCGGCCAGCCAGCATTAACCGGCAGGTCGGCGAGGCCAAGCCGGATGGCGAGCGCCGACGAGCCGAACACGCCGACCAGCTTGCCCAGCACCAGGCCGGCGGCGACGCCTAAGGTCAGCGGCTCGACGAGGGCGGCCATGCTGAGGCCAGCGAGCGAGACGCCGGCATTGGCGAAGCCGAAGATCGGGATAACGATGAAAGGCACCAGTCTGTGCAGGCCGTGCTCCAGCCTGTGCAGCGGCGAATGTTCGATATCGTCGCCGATGCCGGCGGCGCGCTCGAGCGGGACGGTGAGCGCCAGCGCCACGCCGGCGAGCGTCGCGTGCACGCCCGATTTCAGCACCAGCACCCAGAGCACGGCGCCGAGCACGAGATAGGGGATCAGGTTCATCACCCGCATGCGGTTGAGCGCGACGAGCGCAGCGATGACCGCGAAGGCGGCGCCGAGATAGGCGAGCGAAAGACCGCTGGTGTAGAACAGCGCGATGATGATGACGGCGCCGAGATCGTCGATGATGGCGAGCGCGGTGAGGAAGATTTTCAGCGAGGCCGGCACGCGGTTGCCGAGCAGCGAGAGCACGCCGAGCGCGAAGGCGATGTCGGTGGCTGTCGGGATCGCCCAGCCGGAGAGGGCCGCCTGATTGTCGCGGTTGATCAAAACATAGACCAGCGCCGGCACCACCATGCCGCCGGCAGCCGCGATACCAGGCAGCACGCGGCGCGGCCAGGTCGAGAGCTGGCCGTCCAGCATCTCGCGCTTGATCTCCAGGCCGACCAGCAGAAAGAACACCGCCATCAGCCCGTCATTGATCCAGTGCGAGACGCTGAGCGGTCCGAGATAGGCGTGCAGGAGAGCGAAATAGGCTCCGGCGAGCGGCGAGTTGGCGACGATGAGGGCAAGCGCCGCCACCACCATCAGGATGATGCCGCCGGCCGCCTCGCCGTCGAGGAATTCGCGCAGGATGGATTTCGGCCGCTGCTCCAAATCCCGCACGTCGCCCTCCCTCATGCGCTGTCCACCGCGCGATGATGCGCAAACTTCAAGGGCCGGGCAAGCATCGATCCGGCAAACGGGTTCGGCTTCAAAGCCCCATCTCCTTTCCGAACGCCGGCGCTGCCCCTCATCGCCCTGCCGGGCACTTCTCCCCGTATAGAGACGGGGAGAAGGGGCTGGCCGCAGCCTCGGCGCCCATTCTGCAACGCCGAAGATTGGCGAAATCGGGGATGAGAGCGCCCCTCTCCCCGTCACTATACGGGGAGAGCGACTGTCTTGGCTGTCAAGCTGTTTGCCATGGTTTTTGGTCGCGGATGATGGCGTTGAGAATGGTCAGCAGCTTTCGCATGACGGCCACGACG
>NZ_RZOS01001279.1:0-535 GCF_004022605.1 Mesorhizobium sp. M4B.F.Ca.ET.089.01.1.1 | reverse complement strand
CTCCAGCCCTTCGACGCAGATCTGCTTGTCCTTGGCTTCGACGCCCTTGGGGGCGGCGTTGTCGACGGTGACGAACTGCGAATAGTCGACCCCGGTCTTGACCAGATCCTCGGAGAATTGCGCGCAGATGCGCGGCGCGCTGGTGTCGGCATCGACGGTGTGATCGATGACGCGGAAGCCCTTGCGGGCCTTCAGGTCCGCATAATCAGCCTGGACAGCCGGTGAGCTGACCAGCGCGAGGCTCGCTTCATAAGCCTGCAGCGACGGCCGGTAGAGATCGCGGCGGTCGAGACCGGCGCCGAGCAGCGCGAGCGCTTCGGCGCGCGAGACGCTTGCCGTGCAGCCGGCCTCCAACACCTCCGAATCGTCGACCTTGCCGACAAACGGCACGTCCGCCGCCTTCAACGCCTACAAGCTGCTGCGCACCACCAAGACGCGCGCCAGCTCGAGCCAGAGATGGCCGTCATCGGGCAGCACCGTAGCCGCGGCCTCGTATTTCTGCATGGCCAGGCGATGGTCGCCGGTAAGCTGCGCC
>NZ_RZOS01001278.1:0-535 GCF_004022605.1 Mesorhizobium sp. M4B.F.Ca.ET.089.01.1.1 | reverse complement strand
TCCACGATCCTATACACGCCAAATGGCCCAAGACACCCAACGGTCTGGTCGTCACACACGCAGAAGCTACGGAAGAAGGTCTCAGGCGCTGTTCAAAGGCTGCTTGGGGAGGACGCCGTTGCTGCGTCAAAGAAGGCCTTGCACCTTGGGGTTCCCTTATGGGATCAGCCGGTCAAATCGCCGTTTGCCGAAGGGTACGTGACACTTCTGGTTTCGGTGAAATTGACCCAGCAGAAGACCAGCTGCATGAGCGCCGCGTCTTAGACCTTTCACACCCAAGGGGAACTCGAGTTGGCTGCAGAAAACTTTGACGTCGACGACCTCGACACGGGAGAGGCGCTAGAGGCATTGCGGCAGGCTATCGGGGCGGACCCGAGAAGCCCTCAAGACCCCGAGGTTCTCAGCCTGCAGGAGCTACGAACTGCCGAAGCAGTCTTCCAGCCAAGAAATCTCGACTATCGCGAGGGTGAACACGAGGCGCACGTGGACACGCTCGCGAAGGCCATCGGCAAGCCCGAGAACCCTAGATACTTGG
>NZ_RZOS01001277.1:0-537 GCF_004022605.1 Mesorhizobium sp. M4B.F.Ca.ET.089.01.1.1 | reverse complement strand
GGATGATTAGCGCGGTATGTCGGCAATGCAGAATAGCCTTGAGGGGATCACCGTCGTTGCCGTGGAGCAGGCTGTGGCCGCGCCTTATGCGTCATCTCGCCTTGCGGATGCCGGCGCCCGAGTGATCAAGATTGAACGGCCGGAAGGGGACTTTGCCCGAAGCTACGACAAGTTGGTTCGGGGGCAGAGCGCCTACTTCGTCTGGCTCAACCGGGGCAAGGAGTCGGTCTGTCTAGACCTGAGGTTGGAGGCGGACCGCGAGGTTCTCGACACGCTCATTGCCAGTGCAGACGTCTATATCCAGAATCTGAAACCGGGCAGCATTGAAAAACTGGGTTTCGCGTCTGCGGATCTCCGTCGACGTTTTCCGCGGCTGATCACCTGCGAGATCTCTGGATTCGGGAACACAGGGCCGTATTCCCATTTGAAGGCCTATGATCTCATCGTCCAGGCCGAAACAGGTCTATGCGCGATCACTGGCAACCAACAAGGGCCCGCGCGTGTAGGGGTCTCGGTTTGCGACATTTCGGCGGGCCT
>NZ_RZOS01001276.1:0-538 GCF_004022605.1 Mesorhizobium sp. M4B.F.Ca.ET.089.01.1.1 | reverse complement strand
CCCGCGAAGGTCGTGAACCAAACTATCACGGAGGTTGCTGACGGATCCGGATCGAGCGAAGCGAGCGTCTTGAGGTTCTGTAGAGACATCAAATTTTCGAGCTTCCAGCGTTTCAAACTGGCATTGGGGATCGAACTCTCCACTCACCAGACAATCAGACACGCCAGCCCGTCTGGTGACGTCATCGACGACACGCTGTCGACGGCCATCACCGCGCTCAAGCAGACAAAGGACCTGTTGAATCACGCCGCTCTCGAATTGGCGGCAAAACAGATCATACGAGCAAAAAGCATAGATCTGTACGGGTTCGGCGGCTCTGCGAATGTGGCCCGATACGCGCATTACTTGTTTGTTCGATTCGGACTGGTGTCGCGCGTGCTGGACGACCCACATCTCGCCGTCATGAGTGCAGTGAATCTCGGGCCGAAGCAAGTCGCACTGGCAATTTCGGAATCTGGCTCGAGCAAGGATACAATCAACTCACTTATGGCGGCCAAGGCGGCTGGCGCATTTACCATCGCAATCACCTGTCATATAC
>NZ_RZOS01001275.1:0-538 GCF_004022605.1 Mesorhizobium sp. M4B.F.Ca.ET.089.01.1.1 | reverse complement strand
CTCTGTGCGTTCTCGGGATTCGGGCTATCCTTGGGGATTGCCCAGCTTTCCCAGGTCATCTTTTGCTGGTTTCGATTGATCTCAACCTGCGCGCCTTGGTCGATCAATGCAACGGCCCGGCCATCGTAGGACTCCGCCAAGTCGACAACCTTATCGTGCAGCATCTGTTGGATCTCGGACCCTGTAGCGAACCATTTGCGGATATGCGGTTTGATCTTGTCGAGGCTTGCGAAAGCTCGATCGATATCCAAAGGATAGAGGGCGTCAGCAGGCAAACCGTCCGCCAGAAGAGCTTCTTCCCAAGGGCCGTATTCTCCGTACTCTCCGGTTGGCAACGTGCGAACTCCGGGATACTTCACGACATCCCAAAACTCTGCCCAAGTAGCCGGCCGCGGTTTGTTAGCTGGGAATTTCTCGATGTTGTAGACCATGCATAATGCGTAAACGATCGACCCGACACTGTGCGGAGACTTGGCGAAGTCTAGCATCGCGTCCAACTCGTCTCTTTTATAGATGGAGTAATCGATTTCTTCGAGGT
>NZ_RZOS01001274.1:0-539 GCF_004022605.1 Mesorhizobium sp. M4B.F.Ca.ET.089.01.1.1 | reverse complement strand
ACATTGCGCTGCCACGATCGCCTTGGCTACAGCCGCCGAGGAAATGGCGCCGGGCAAACTTGGTGGTTTGTAAACGACCGTGCGCGACAATCCTTCTCGGCCGGTCGAAAGAAGCAAGGACTGGATCGACCACCTCAACGAGACCCGCAACTGGCTCAAGCATCACAAGTGGGAGCCGTGGACGTCCGTGATGATCGCGTTCAAGGATCTGTGGCTCTCGTCCCCAAAGCCGATGCGGCCAGAAGACTACCGTCCTGAAGCAGAAGCCCGGCCACATAGCAGCCGGGCCAAATCGGCATTGTGGAAAAAATTCCACAAAGTTCCGACCGCGCTTTTCAGAACCCCTTCGCCTCCCAATAACGCATGCGGCCGTCCACTCTCTCGACGTCGGCTTACGATAGCGGGCCAGTCCAGCCCGCACCGTCAAGACGGGCCCGACGATCGTCAGAGACGGCTCTGCACGCCTGCTGTGGCCGGTGCGAAGCAGTCGTTATCGCAGCCGCTGAAGACGCCGTCATCATGGGGCTCGTCAAGGATAT
>NZ_RZOS01001273.1:0-539 GCF_004022605.1 Mesorhizobium sp. M4B.F.Ca.ET.089.01.1.1 | reverse complement strand
CAGTGCGAGGGCACCATTGCGATGCCTCGCCGACGGACCCCAATGTCTGGCAACGCGTGCCGTCGTTACGTCATGCAATCGTCGGTCCATGCGACCTCCTGCATATCCCTCCCAGTTACTGGCATTACGTCCAATCCCTCTCAGTTAGCATTTCGGTGTCGCGTTGGTGGTTCGATAACCACTTGGCAGAGATCATTTACAGCGTTGGGCAAGAGCGTTGGGAGCGTCCTGCAATCGTTGTGGCGGATACTAGGACATTCTTGGCTGACCTTGAAGAGTTTGGCGGCGCTTCTGCTTTGAAGCGTGTCCTTTTGCAATTGTCTCCCATCGCAAGATTTGCAATTATAACGGCGTTCAGTGAATTCTATGGCAAAGGAGTTTTCGACTATGTCTGAAGCACCGCTTTCCTTCGAACTGAGTGAAGATCAAGCTAAGGCCCTCAGGTCCCTCGCTGGAGGTAAAGGCATACGCATTTCCGGTTATGTCGATGGGACAACCCTGAAGGTCGACAACATTGCCATCAACGCAGGGATAATCGG
>NZ_RZOS01001272.1:0-540 GCF_004022605.1 Mesorhizobium sp. M4B.F.Ca.ET.089.01.1.1 | reverse complement strand
CTCATGGCACGCTGAACGGTAAGGCTTCGGGCACGCTCATGCGACGGCATGGAGCCAAGAATGAGCTCGTTCCTGTTCGTGACGGCGACTCCCACGTCGCGACTGTCGAGGATTTCGTCAGCGCAGGGGACCGAAAGATGTCCTGGCTGGCGCGAGGGTCGGATAACATCGCCGCCCTGCGGGCCGCCGAGGCGGTGGCCGCGGCATCTACAAAGCGCCGAACGATCGCACTTCGGCCGTAACCTGCAGAACCCGGCTGTCGAAATGACAGCCAAGCAGGTAGCTCCGCCGATCACTCGCTCCCGAAGCTCAGGCGGGCATCTTCCCTTCATACCCCATAGCGCGTGATATCTGGTCGGCGATCTCGGCAACGCGCCTGCCTGTCGAGGGAATATCCTCGTCGGTGACGCGCGCGATCGGCCCGCTGATGCTGATCGCACCGAGCGGGCGTCCGGCTTCATCGTAAACAGGGGCCCCGATACAGCGGCCACCTATCGCCGACTCTTCGTTGTCGACCGCATAGCCCCGCTCCCGTATAAG
>NZ_RZOS01001271.1:0-542 GCF_004022605.1 Mesorhizobium sp. M4B.F.Ca.ET.089.01.1.1 | reverse complement strand
GTGCTGTCGCTGGTACGATTGCCATTGCTCACTGGCACGAATAGGAAGTCGGCTGGGCCGACAGCTCGATTATAGATGACCTGCAATGTCTCTTGCGCGTTCTGCGACCCTGCGTAACGCATTTGCTCCACCTCGCGACCCAAGTTCCATGTGCCAGTCTGCCCTTTATGCGACTTTTCGAGCACAGACCGGGAACATCTGGCGCCCAAGGCCAGTTTAGCGCTGGAAAAGCCAATGTGCGGGAGTTCAGAAATGGCCGCTCCGGGGCCGACTGCGGTCCGTCCGGTTTCGGCCCCGGTTGATGGAAAGCTGCCCATAACCAACCGACGCCCTTTCGGCCGCTCGTACTCAAATACCGAAACCACGATAGCGGTCATTGCCCGTAATAATGTCAATTCGCTTCGCTACGCATGCGCAGCGATTTCGGGCTCAACTCCGAAGCGCCAAATCGCGGCGGAACCGATCGCTGTGGAGATTATGCCTGGGGCGCGACACCTTCGGGACGGGCGCTTTCCGCCCCTTCCTCGGCCGCGGCCGTTGCC
>NZ_RZOS01001270.1:0-544 GCF_004022605.1 Mesorhizobium sp. M4B.F.Ca.ET.089.01.1.1 | reverse complement strand
GGTTTGGGCAGAGGATGCCGGTGGGGTGATCACTGTTGGCACTGAGGGCGTGGCCTATCGAATGGTTGGGCAGCAATGGCTGCCCATCAGTCCACTAGGCTCCAATGAATATCTGGATGTCCATGGACATCCCTAGCATGGCATCTACGCCTGCGGCGAGATGGGCACCATTCACCGGTTGGTGGGTACGGGCTGGCAGCCGCTGGAAACACATAGACACGACCGATTGCGTGGCATCGATATCGCGCCGGACGGCAAAATCAGGGTTGCCGGCGACGACGGCGTGTGCCTCCGAATTGCAAATGAAGAGATAACCGAGATGACCGCCGCCGGCGACATGACATATCTGTCTGTGCGCAGCTTCAATGGCAAGGCCTACTGGGGCGACGAGGCCGGCCTCAATGTCGAATCGGCTGACGCTCTTCAGCCATTCGAGGACACAGGAATTGCCTCAGATCTCCGCACTGATGGCGAATTCCTGTACGTCGCCGGTATCGACACGGCGTGGCGCTTCGACGGTAAGAGATGGAAGACACTCACGCTC
>NZ_RZOS01000126.1:0-13714 GCF_004022605.1 Mesorhizobium sp. M4B.F.Ca.ET.089.01.1.1 | reverse complement strand
GTTTCATGCGCATTCCGAATCCTCCAAATCGGGCGCCATTGTCCCGACGATTGTGCAGAATGAAAGGCTAATGCACCGAAATCCGATAATTGTCGCGCAAAAGCACGGGCGTCGGCCGACGAAATTGTCGGAAACGCCAAGCGCCGATTTCAGAATGTAAAAAGGGGCCCACAGGGCCCCTTTGAACACTTGCGAAAAGCCCAGCCTCAGGCGGCCGCGACTTCCTCTTCGGTACCTTCGGCTTCGATGCGGGCGCGGTCGCCGGCGCCCTTGGCCGAGGTGTCGCGGTCGACGAACTCGATGACCGCCATCGCGGCATTGTCGCCGTGACGGAAGCCCGCCTTCATGATGCGCAGGTAGCCGCCGTTGCGGGAGGCGTAGCGCGGCGCGATCGTCTCGAACAGGCGCTTGACGACGCCCTCATTGCCGATCTGGGCGATCACCTGACGGCGCGCATGCAGATCGCCGCGCTTGCCGAGCGTCACCAGCTTCTCGACGATCGGACGCAGGTCCTTAGCCTTCGGCAGGGTGGTGACGATCTGCTCGTGCTCGAGCAGCGAGACGGCGAGGTTGGCGAACATCGACTTGCGGTGGCTTACGCTGCGGGCGAAACGACGGCCTTTGAAACCGTGGCGCATGGCTCTTTTCCTTCTTCAGTTGTTCAAGAGGCCACGGCCTCTGATGGTTTTCCGCATGACCGTCGGATCTGGCGGCTCACGCCGCCGATCCTTGGAATTCATGCTCAATATTGGTCTTCGTAACGCTTTGCGAGGTCTTCGATGTTTTCCGGCGGCCAGTCCGGCACTTCCATGCCGAGGTGCAGGCCCATCGCCGCCAAGACTTCCTTGATCTCGTTCAGCGACTTGCGGCCGAAGTTCGGGGTGCGCAGCATCTCGGCTTCGGTCTTCTGGATCAGGTCGCCGATATAGACGATGTTGTCGTTCTTCAGGCAGTTGGCCGAACGCACCGAGAGTTCCAGCTCGTCGACCTTCTTGAGCAGCGCCGGGTTGAAGGCGAGCTCGGTGACGGCTTCGGCGGCCACTTCCTTCTGCGGCTCGTCGAAGTTGACGAACAGGCCGAGCTGGTCCTGCAGGATGCGGGCGGCGAAAGCCACCGCGTCCTCGCCCGAGATCGAGCCGTCGGTCTCAATGGTCATGGTCAGCTTGTCATAGTCGAGGACCTGGCCCTCACGGGTGTTCTCGACCTTGTAAGAGACCTTCTTGACCGGCGAGTAGAGGCTGTCGACCGGGATCAGGCCGATCGGCGCGTCCTCGGCGCGGTTGCGCTCGGCCGGCACATAGCCCTTGCCAGTGTCGACGGTGAACTCCATGCGGATCTCGGCGCCCTCGTCCAGCGTGCAGATGACGTGGTCGGGGTTGAGGATCTCGACGTCGCCGACCGTCTGGATGTCGCCGGCCAGCACGGCGCCCGGGCCCTGCTTGCGAACGACCATGCGCTTCGGGCCGTCGCCTTCCATACGGATGGCGATTTCCTTGATGTTGAGCACGATATCGGTCACGTCCTCGCGCACGCCGGCGATGGACGAGAATTCATGCAGGACGCCGTCGATCTGCACCGCGGTGACGGCCGCGCCGCGCAGCGAAGACAGAAGCACGCGCCGCAGCGCGTTGCCCAGCGTGAGGCCGAAGCCGCGCTCGAGCGGCTCGGCGACCAGCGTGGTCAGCGTCTTCTTCTTCGACGAGAACTCGATCTTGTTCGGCTTGATCAGTTCCTGCCAGTTTTTCTGGATCATGATGCTTTCCTTCCGTTGCCCCGCCACCATCCAATCGTGGCGGGCGACCTGGAATGCCGCGGAGGAACGCTTTTTGGCGTTCGCGCGGCGTTCGATAGTTCCTTAGACGCGGCGCTTCTTGCGCGGGCGGCAGCCATTGTGCGGGATCGGCGTCACGTCACGGATCGAGGTGATGGTGAAGCCGGCGGCCTGCAGCGCGCGCAGCGCCGATTCACGACCCGAGCCGGGCCCGCAGACCTCGACCTCAAGCATGCGCATGCCGTGTTCCTGCGCCTTCTTGGCGACGTCCTCGGCGGCCATCTGGGCGGCGAACGGGGTCGACTTGCGCGAACCCTTGAAGCCCTGGGCGCCGGCCGACGACCAGGCGATCGAATTGCCCTGCGCGTCGGTGATGGTGATCATCGTATTGTTGAAGGTCGAATTGACGTGGGCAACGCCCGACGAGATATTCTTGCGTTCGCGACGGCGAACACGAGCGGCTTCCTTGGCCATGGTAGTCCTTTCAGTTGATCTCTACACCGCCGTAATGCCAGCGGCTCCACCTTGGTAAGGGAGTAGGGGAATAGGGAAGTAAGGGAGTAGGGAAACAAATGATCCGATTTTCGGACTATTCCCTACTGCCTTACTCCCCTACTCCCTTATTCCCCTAATTACTTCTTCTTGCCGGCGATCGACTTCGCCGGGCCCTTGCGGGTGCGCGCATTGGTGTGCGTGCGCTGGCCGCGGACCGGCAGCGAGCGGCGGTGACGCAGGCCGCGGTAGCAGCCGAGGTCCATGAGCCGCTTGATGTTCATCGACACTTCGCGGCGCAGGTCGCCTTCGACCTGGTAGTCGCGGTCGATCGTCTCGCGGATCTGCAGCACTTCCGCGTCGGTCAGCTGGTTGACGCGGCGCTCGGCCGGGATGCCGACCTTGTCGACGATCTCCTGGGCGAACTTCTTGCCAATGCCGTGAATGTACTGAAGCGCAATAACGACGCGCTTGTTGGTCGGAATGTTGACGCCGGCTATACGAGCCATCTTCTCTCATCTCCATATGGGCCGGACACGCCGGCGCTTCAAGTTGCCCCGCGTCCGGTGGAGGCCGGCCCTTGCGGGAGTTTCCAGTTCAAAGCGGCTGCCTTGCCCTTGCGGACAAGCAAAGCCTATGCCTGATGGAAGACGGGCCGCCATACCCCAGCGGACCGCTACAGTCAAGCGCAATCGTCTGTTTTCTCTATGCCGCCGCCTGGGTGACGGATTTGAGCACCGTTTCGATCTCGCGCGTCACCGCGTCTATGTCGGCCATGCCGTCGACGCTCTTCAGCCTGCCCTTGGCGTAATAGTAGCCGATCAGCGGCGCGGTCTTCTTGTAGTACTCCCGCAGGCGCTCCTCGAACACAGCCGGATTGTCGTCCTTGCGCACCGGCTGGCCGGCGGCCTTGGCATCCTCGGCGCGCTTGACGATTCGTCCAACCAGCGCCTTGTCGTCGACCACGAGTTCGATGACGGCATCGAGATGGAGGCCACGGTCGGCGAGCATCGATTCAACCGCATCGGCCTGAACCAGCGTGCGCGGGTAACCGTCAAGGATGAAGCCGTTTGCGCAGTCGGCCTGGTCGATGCGCTCGGCCACGATGGCGTTGACGATGGCGTCCGACACCAGTTCGCCGGCATCCATCACCGCCTTGGCCCGCTTGCCCACTTCCGTGCCGGCCTGCACGGCCGCACGCAGCATGTCGCCGGTCGAGAGCTGCGGTATGCGGTATTTCTCTACCAGTCTTTGCGCTTGCGTCCCCTTGCCCGCCCCCGGCGGTCCAAGCAATATCAGCCTCATCTGGTCCTCTTCCCCCCGCGCAACTTCGACTTCTTGATCAGGCCCTCATACTGGTGCGCGATCAGGTGACCCTGGATCTGCGCCACCGTATCGAGCGTTACACTGACCACGATCAGAAGCGATGTGCCACCAAGGTAGAATGGTACGCCAGTCGCTGAAATCAGGAATTCGGGCAGCAGGCACACCAGCACCAGGTAGATGGCGCCGATGACGGTGATGCGCGTGAGAACATAGTCGATGTAATCGGCGGTGCGCTCGCCCGGGCGGTAGCCCGGAATGAAGCCGGAATGCTTCTTGAGCTGGTCGGCGGTGTCCTTGGGGTTGAAGACGATCGCCGTGTAGAAGAAGGCGAAGAACACGATCATCGCCGCGTAGAACGCCATGTAGAGCGGCTGGCCGTGGCCGAGCGAGGCAAGGATCGTGCTCGCCCAGGCGGGCATGTTGGTCGTCTGCGAGAAGCCGGCGACCGTTGCCGGCAGGAGCAACAGCGACGACGCGAAGATCGGCGGGATGACGCCCGACGTGTTGAGCTTTAGCGGCAGGTGCGAGGTATCGCCCTGGAACATGCGGTTGCCGACCTGGCGCTTCGGGTACTGGATCAGCAGGCGGCGCTGCGCCCGCTCGAAGAACACGATGAGCGCAATGACGACGATGGCCAAAACGATGATCGCCAGGATCAGGCCGGTCGACAGCGCGCCGGTACGGCCGAGTTCCAGCGTGCCGGAGATGGCGCGCGGCAGGCCGGCGACGATGCCGGAGAAGATGATCAGCGAAATGCCGTTGCCGATGCCGCGCGCGGTGATCTGCTCGCCGAGCCACATCAGGAACATCGTGCCGCCGACCAGCGTCACCACGGTCGAGATGCGGAAGAACATGCCGGGATCGTTGACGATGCCGTTGCCGCCTTCCAGCCCGACGGAGATGCCATAGGCCTGCACCAGCGCCAAAAGCACGGTGCCGTAGCGCGTGTACTGGTTGATAATCTTGCGGCCCTGCTCGCCTTCCTTCTTCAGCGCTTCCAGCGACGGGATGACCGAGGTCATCAGCTGCATGATGATGGAGGCGGAGATGTATGGCATGATGCCGAGCGCGAAGATCGCCATGCGCTGCACGGCGCCGCCGGCGAACATGTTGAACATGCCGAGCACGCCCTTGCTCTGCGAGGAGAAGGCCTGGGCAAAAGCGTCCGGATTGATGCCGGGCAGCGGGATATAGGTGCCGAGCCGATAGACGAGCAGCGCGCCGATGGTGAACCAGATGCGTTTCTTCAGGTCCTCGGCCTTGGCGAAAGCCGAAAAATTCAGATTCGAGGCTAGTTGTTCAGCAGCCGAAGCCATGCCTGATTCTCCGCTAGAGCATGATGCCGAAAAGTGTGGAGCGGTTTTCGGACGACATCATGCTCTACTTCTTTGATTGCTATGTCACGCTCGATGCCCGCAGCTCAGGCGGCGCGTGTCACCGAAGCTCACGAGATAAGCTCCGGACCGTAAACATGCAAGCGGCCGCGTTGACGCGGCCGCCATATTGATCAGATCAAAGCGCGATCGGGAGCAAAAACGAAGTCCGCTCTTGCCGACCGCGCTTCAAATCGCCGTTACTCGGCGGCGGCCTTTTCCGGCACCTTCACCGAACCGCCGGCCTTCTCGATCTTCTCGATGGCGGCCTTGGAGGCGCCCGCCACGTCGAAGGCGAGCTTCGCCTTGAGCTCGCCGTCGGAGAGCACGCGCACGCCGTCCTTGACGCGACGGATGACGCCCGCCGCGACCAGCGCCTCGGCCGTCACCGTTGCCTTGGCGTCGAGCTTCTTGGCGTCGACCGCGGCCTGGATGCGGGCCAGCGACACGACCGTGAAGCTCTTGCCGAACAGGTTGTTGAAGCCGCGCTTCGGCAGGCGCCGGTAGAGCGGCATCTGGCCACCCTCGAAGCCGTTGATGGCGACACCGGAGCGCGCCTTCTGGCCCTTGACGCCGCGACCGGCGGTCTTGCCCGAGCCGGAGCCGATACCGCGGCCCAGGCGCTTCTTGGAGTGCGTGGCGCCGTCCTTGTCACGCAGATCGTTGAGTTTCATCTTCGCTCTCCTGCGCTTGTGCTCAGCCCTCGTCCACGACGCGGACGAGATGCTGGACGGCAGCGATCATGCCGCGCACGGAGGGCGTGTCTTCCAGCGTGCGCTGCTTGTGCATCTTGTTGAGGCCGAGGCCGACCAGCGTCGCGCGCTGCTCCTTCGGCCGACGGATCGGCGAGCCGATCTGCTCGACGGTGATGGTCTTGGTAGCTTTCTTGGCCATGGTCTGGATCCCTGGTCAGCGTCGACTATTCTTCAGCCGCAACGGCATTGCCGCGGCGGGCCTGAAGGGTCGAGTACTTGATGCCGCGCGCGGCAGCCACATCCTTCGGATGCATCTGGCTCTTCAGCGCGTCGAAGGTGGCGCGAACCATGTTGTACGGGTTCGACGAACCCATCGACTTGGCGACCACGTCATGCATGCCGAGCGTCTCGAAGACGGCGCGCATCGGGCCGCCGGCGATGATGCCGGTACCCTGCTTGGCGGCGCGCAGCAGAACGCGTCCGGCGCCCCAGCGGCCCTCGACGTCGTGATGCAGCGTGCGGCCCGAGCGCAGCGGCACGAAGATCATGTCGCGCTTGGCCGACTCGGTCGCCTTGCGGATCGCTTCCGGCACTTCGCGTGCCTTGCCGTGGCCGAAGCCGACGCGGCCCTTCTGGTCGCCGACGACGACGAGAGCGGCGAAGCCGAAACGCCGGCCGCCCTTAACCACCTTGGCGACGCGGTTGATGTGGACGAGCTTGTCCACCATGCCGTCATCGCGCTCTTCGCGATCACGCTCGCGGCCGCGGCCGCCTTCCCTACGTTCCTGTGCCATATCCTGTTCCTTGTTCTTTTCCGGAAGCACGGGTTGCTGAAATGCCGGCGCCACTTTTGGGTCGCCGGCGGTGAAAAATCATTTTCTTCCTTGCATGATCCTATCCGAAAAGTCTGCAACTTTTCGGGACCAAGCTTAGAAGCTCAGGCCACCTTCTCTGGCAGCGTCGGCCAGCGCCTTGACGCGGCCGTGATAGATGTACGGGCCGCGATCGAAGACGACTTCCTTGACGCCGGCCTTCGAAGCGCGCTCGGCGATCAGCTTGCCGACCGCGGCAGCGGCAGCGGTGTCGGCGCCCGTCTTGAGCGAACCCTTGAGGTCCTTCTCCAGCGTCGAGGCGGCGGCCAGGGTGCGGCCCTGAGCATCGTCGATGACCTGGACGTAGATGTTCTTCGAGGTGCGGTGGACCGACAGCCGCGGACGCTCGCCGGCGACCTTCTTGAGCTGACGGCGCACGCGCTGCGCACGGCGTTGGGTGGTTTCTTTCGGGCTAGCCATAATGTCAGTTCCTTGCCTTCAGTAGACGGGGGCAACCCTGTGCGGTAGGCCAAGCCTCCCGCGGCCGCTCCCCGCGGCGTTGCAGTCTTACTTCTTCTTGCCTTCCTTGCGGACGATCTTCTCGCCGGCGTAGCGCACGCCCTTGCCCTTGTAGGGCTCGGGGCCGCGATACTCGCGGATCTCGGCGGCAACCTGGCCGACCTGCTGCTTGTCGATGCCGGTGACCGTGATTTCCGTCGGCTTCGGCACCGTGATCGTGATGCCCTGCGGGGTCTCGTAGATCACGTCATGGCTGAAGCCGAGCGCCAGCTGCAGGTTCTTGCCCTGCATGGCGGCGCGATAGCCGACGCCGGTGATCTCGAGCCGCTTCTCGAAGCCGTCCTTGACACCCTGCAGGATGTTGACGATCTGCGTGCGCGACATGCCCCACTTGGCGCGGGCGGTCTTGGTCTGGTCGCGCGGCTGAACGGCGATCTCGGTGCCTTCCAGCTTGACCAGCACTTCGTCGTTGACCACGAACTTCAGCTCGCCCTTGGGGCCCTTCGCCGTCACGGTCTGGCCGTTGACGGTCGCGGTCACGCCCTGCGGCAGCGAAACGGGTTTCTTTCCAATACGAGACATTTTGTTGTCCTCGTCACTTCTCTTGGTTCAGGTTCCAGTTTTCGAGCGTTCCCGAAAACCGGATACCGCTTTCGATCTCACGCGCCGGATCAGAAGATCTGGCAGAGGATTTCACCGCCGACATTCTGCTCGCGCGCTTCGTGGTCGGCCATCACGCCCTTCGGCGTCGAAAGGATGGCGATGCCGAGGCCGTTGGCGACCTGCGGGATCGACTTGGCCGAGACATAGACGCGGCGGCCCGGCTTCGAGACGCGGGCGATTTCGCGCACGACCGGCGCGCCGTCGAAATACTTCAGCTCGATTTCGATTTCGGACTTGCCGTTCTCGAAGTCGGTCTGGCTGTAGTCGCGGATATAGCCTTCAGCCTTCAGCACGTCGAGGACGCGGGTGCGCAGACGCGAGGCCGGAGTCGAGACGCTCGACTTCTTGCGGCCATAGGCGTTGCGGATGCGGGTCAGCATATCGCCGAGAGGATCGCTCAATGACATCTCAGTGTCCTCCTTACCAGCTCGACTTGACCAGGCCTGGGATCTGGCCGTTGTTGCCAAGATCGCGAAGCGCGATACGCGAAACCTTGAGCTTGCGATAGTAGGCGCGCGGACGGCCGGTGACTTCGCAGCGGTTGCGGATGCGGATCTTGGCCGAGTTGCGCGGCAGTGCCGACAGCTTCAACTGGGCGCGGAAACGCTCTTCCATCGGCTTGGACTGATCCATGACGATGGCCTTCAGCGCGTTACGCTTGGCGGCATACTGGTCCGCAAGCTTCCGGCGCCTGTTGTTCTTCTCGACTGAGCTGGTCTTTGCCATTTCAGATTTTTCCTTTTTCGCTGCCGTTACTGGCGGAAGGGGAAGTTGAAAGCCTTGAGCAGAGCCCTGGCTTCGTCGTCCGTCTTCGCCGTCGTACAAACGATGACGTCCATGCCCCAGACCTGATCAACCTTGTCGTAGTTGATCTCCGGGAACACGATGTGTTCCTTGATGCCCATGGCGTAGTTGCCACGGCCGTCAAAGCTCTTCGGGTTCAGCCCGCGGAAGTCGCGGACGCGCGGCAGCGCGATGTTCACGAGGCGGTCGAGGAACTCGTACATGCGTTCCTTGCGCAGCGTGACCTTGGCGCCGATCGGCATGTTCTCGCGCACCTTGAAGCCGGCGATCGAGTTGCGGGCGCGGGTGACGACGGCCTTCTGGCCGGCGATCAGCGCCAGGTCTTCGGCGGCGACCGAAGGCTTCTTCGAATCGCCGGTCGCCTCGCCAACGCCCATGTTCAGCACGATCTTGTCGAGGCGCGGAACCTGCATGTCGTTGTCGTAGCCGAACTGCTCCTGCAGCGCCTTGCGGATGGTCTCGTTGTAGACCTTCTTGAGGCGCGGCTCGTTTTTGGCAGTCGCCTGCTTGGTTTCAGCCTTAGCCATTGATGACTTCTCCCGAGCGCTTGGCGACGCGCACTTTCTTGCCGTCCTTCTGGAAGATGAAACCGACGCGGGTCGGCTTGCCATCCTTGGGGTCGGCCAGCGCGATGTTCGACAGGTTGATCGGCGCTTCCTTGGTGATGATCCCGCCCTCTTGGGACTGGGACTGCTTCTGGTGACGACGGATCATGTTGACGCCACGCACCAGCGCGGTGTCGTCCTTCGGCTGCACCGAGAGGACTTCGCCCGAACGGCCCTTGTCCTTGCCGGCCAGCACGACGACCTTGTCGCCTTTTCTAATCTTCTGCATTGGTCCGGCTCCTTACAGCACTTCTGGCGCGAGCGAGATGATCTTCATGTGGTTCTTGGCGCGGAGTTCGCGCGGAACCGGTCCGAAGATACGCGTGCCGATCGGCTCTTTCTTGTTGTCGACGAGAACGGCCGCGTTCTTGTCGAAACGGATCACGCTGCCGTCCGGGCGGCGGATGTCCTTGGCCGTGCGAACCACGACCGCCTTCATCACATCGCCCTTCTTCACGCGGCCGCGCGGAATGGCTTCCTTGATCGACACCACGATGATGTCGCCGACGGAAGCGTATTTCCGCTTCGAGCCGCCCAGCACCTTGATGCACATGACACGACGGGCGCCGGAATTATCCGCGACGTCGAGGTTTGTTTGCATCTGAATCATGACTGGCCGCCTTCTTCTTTTCTAACGGGACGGGCTCGAAGCCCCTCCCCGGTCTGTCCAAAATTCGTTTGTTTACGCCTGGTCCGAAGACACGACGATCCAGCGCTTGTCCTTGGAAATCGGCTTCGATTCCTGGATGAACACCTGGTCGCCGACCTTGTGGGCGTTGTTCTCGTCGTGCGCCTTGTACTTCTTGGTCATGCGCACGGTCTTCTTCATCACGGGATGCGTGAAGCGCCGTTCGACCTTGACGACAACCGTTTTCTCGTTCTTGTCGCTGACGACGGTGCCCTGCAGAATGCGCTTTGGCATGGTTTTCGTCCTTAAGCCTTCTTGGCCGCGGACTTTTCCGCGGCGATGGTCTTGATGCGCGCGATGTCCCTGCGGACCTGCTTCACGCGTGCGGTCTTCTCGAGCTGACCGGTGGCCTTCTGGAAGCGCAGGTTGAACTGCTCCTTCTTCAGGCTGGCCAGGTCGTCGGTCAGCTGGTCCTGGGTCTTGGTCCGGATGTCTTCGGCTTTCATGATCGGCCCGTCCTTATTCTGCGATGCGCTGTACGAAGCGCGTCCTGACCGAGAGCTTGGCAGCGCCGAGACGCAGCGCCTCGCGCGCCGTCTCTTCGCTGACGCCGTCGATCTCGAACATGATGCGGCCAGGCTTGACGCGCGCCGCCCAATAGTCGACGGCGCCCTTGCCCTTACCCATGCGCACTTCGGTCGGCTTCGAGGTGACCGGCAGATCCGGGAACACCCGGATCCAGACGCGGCCGGCGCGCTTCATCTCGCGGGTGATCGCGCGGCGGGCCGCCTCGATCTCGCGCGCGGTGACGCGGTTCGGCTCAAGCGCCTTCAGCCCGAAACCGCCGAAATCCAGGTTGGTGCCGCCCTTGGCGGTACCGTGGATACGGCCCTTGAACTGCTTACGGAACTTTGTGCGCTTTGGCTGCAGCATCGTTCTAACTCCAAATTCTCAAATGTCTCAGGCGTTTTCGCGACGGCGGCCGCGTTCGCGCTCGCCACCGGCGGCACCGCCATGCGCATGATCGCCCTCGGTCGCGCGGCGTTCCGAAGCCATCGGGTCGTGCTCGAGGATCTCGCCCTTGAACACCCAGACCTTGACGCCGCAGATACCGTAGGCGGTGTTCGCCTCGGCGGTGCCGTAGTCGACGTCGGCGCGCAGCGTATGCAGCGGCACGCGGCCTTCGCGGTACCATTCCATGCGGGCGATTTCGGCGCCGCCCAGACGGCCCGAGCAGTTGATGCGGATGCCCTCGGCGCCGAGACGCATCGCCGACTGCACGGCGCGCTTCATGGCGCGGCGGAACGCGATGCGGCGCTCGAGCTGCTGCGCGATCGACTGCGCGACCAGCGTGGCGTCGATCTCCGGCTTGCGCACCTCGACGATGTTGAGGTGCGTCTCGGACTTCGTCATCTCCATCAGCTTCTTGCGAAGCTTCTCGATGTCGGCGCCCTTCTTGCCGATGATCAGGCCCGGACGCGCCGCATGGATGGTGACGCGGCACTTCTTGTGCGGACGCTCGATCACGACCTTGGAGATCGCGGCCTGCTTGAGTTCCTTCTCAAGATACTTGCGGATCTTGATATCCTCATGCAGCAGCTGGCCGTACTCGCCGGTGTTCGCGAACCAGCGCGAATCCCAGGTGCGGTTGATGCCGAGACGCAGCCCGATCGGATTGACTTTCTGGCCCATTATGCGGCCTCCCCTTTTTCCTCGACTTCACGAACGACGATCGTGAGGTGCGAGAACGGCTTTTCGATACGGCTGGCGCGACCACGGCCACGAGCGTGGAACCGCTTCATGACGATCGACTTGCCGACATAGGCTTCCGCCACGATCAGCGCGTCGACGTCGAGGTCGTGGTTGTTTTCCGCGTTGGCGATCGCCGATTCCAGCGTCTTCTTGACCGTGCCGGAAATCCGCTTGGCCGAGAATTCGAGGTCGGAAAGCGCTGTCGCGACCTTCTTGCCGCGGATCAGCGCGGCAACCAGGTTCAGCTTCTGCGGGCTGATACGGATCGTGCGCAGAACGGCGCGCGCTTCGTTGTCAGCAAGCCTGCGCGGAGCTTTGGCCTTGCCCATGATTATTTCCTCTTCGCCTTCTTATCCGCGCCATGACCGTAATAGGTCCGGGTCGGAGCGAATTCACCGAACTTGTGACCGACCATGTCCTCGTTCACGGAGACGGGAACATGCTTCTGGCCGTTGTAGACACCGAAGGTGAGGCCGACGAACTGCGGCAGGATGGTGGAGCGGCGGCTCCACATCTTGATCACCTCATTGCGACCGCCTTCACGAACCTTGTCCACCTTCTTGAGAAGGTAGCCGTCGATGAAGGGGCCTTTCCAAATCGAACGAGTCACTTGGCGTTACCTCTTCTTAGCTCTTGCGCTGATGGCGCGAGCGCACGATGAACTTGTCGGTCGCCTTGTTGGACCGCGTCTTCTTGCCCTTGGTCGGCTTGCCCCAGGGCGAAACCGGATGACGGCCACCCGAGGTGCGGCCTTCGCCGCCGCCGTGCGGGTGATCGACCGGGTTCATGGCCACGCCGCGATTGTGCGGGCGCTTGCCGCGCCACACCGTGCGGCCGGCCTTGCCGTCGTTGATGTTGCCGTGGTCGGGGTTCGACACCGCGCCGACGGTCGCCATGCAGGAGCCGTGCACGACGCGCTGCTCGCCCGAGTTGAGGCGCAGGATCGCCATGCCCTGGTCGCGGCCGACGAGCTGGGCGTAACCGCCAGCCGAACGGGCGACTTGGCCGCCCTTGCCCGGCTTCAGCTCGATGTTGTGGACGATCGTGCCGACCGGCATCGAGGCCAGCGGCATCGCATTGCCCGGCTTCACGTCGACGGCTTCGCCTGCCACGATCTTGTCGCCGGCAGCAAGGCGCTGCGGGGCGATGATGTAGGACAGCTCGCCATCGTCATACTTGATCAGCGCGATGAAGGCGGTGCGGTTCGGATCGTACTCGATCCGCTCGACCGTGCCGACGACGTCGAACTTGCGCCGCTTGAAGTCGATGATGCGGTACGAGCGCTTGTGACCGCCGCCGATGAAGCGGGCCGTGATGCGGCCGTAATTATTGCGGCCGCCCGACTTGGTCAGGCCTTCGGTCAGGCCCTTGACGGGCTTGCCCTTGTAGAGCCCCGAGCGGTCGACGATGACCAGCTGGCGGGTGCTCGGCGTTACCGGGTTGAATTTCTTGAGTGCCATTGTCCTGTCCTCGCGGCCTAGCTCAGAGACCCGTCGCGACGTCGATCGACTGGCCGTCGGCCAGCGTCACAACCGCCTTCTTGACGTCGCCCTGGCGGCCGATCGTGCCGCGGAAGCGCTTGATCTTGCCCTTGCGGACAAGCGTGTTCACGGCCGTAACCTTGACACCGAAGAGGGCTTCGACGGCGGCCTTGATTTCCGGCTTCGACGCCTTCTTGGCGACGTTGAAGACGACCTGGTTCTGCTCGGAAGCCATGGTCGACTTTTCGGTGATCGCCGGCGAGACGATCACGTCGTAGTGACGAAGGTCGGTCATTTGAAGCGCTCCTCGAGAGCCTCGACGGCGGCCTTGGAAAGGACCAGCGTGCCGCGGCGCAGAATGTCGTAGACGTTGATGCCCTGGATGGGCAGCACGTCGATGTTCGGAATGTTGGTCGCCGCCAGCTTGAAGTTCTGGTCGAGCTCGGCGCCACCGATCAGCAAGGCGTTGGTCAGGCCGAGCGTCTCGAAATTCGCCACCAGCGCCTTGGTCTTGGCCTCGGTCAGCTTCAGCTCGTCGACGATGATGATCGACGCGCTCTTGGCCTTGGCCGAGAGAGCATGCTTGAGGCCGAGCGCCCGTACCTTCTTCGGCAGGTCGTGCTCGTGGCTGCGCACGACCGGGCCGTGCGCCTTGCCACCGCCGCGGAACTGCGGAGCGCGAGCCGAATGGTGACGGGCGCGGCCCGTACCCTTCTGCTTGTACATCTTGGCGCCGGTGCGCGCGATCTCGGCGCGGCCCTTGGCCTTGTGCGTGCCCTGCTGCTTCTTGGCC
>NZ_RZOS01001269.1:0-545 GCF_004022605.1 Mesorhizobium sp. M4B.F.Ca.ET.089.01.1.1 | reverse complement strand
AGACAGGCCATATCTGGCGCGAATGGACACCCAGCTCGGCGCCTGGCTGCAAGCGCTACTGCAGCGCGCCAAGCGCAACGTGGTGGTCGTTGCGCTCGCCAACAAGCTGGCCCGGATCGCCTGGGCAGTGATGTCAAACCAGCGCCCCTACGAAGCCGTGATGGCGTCCAACGGTAACGAGTTTGGTCGAGCGGGCGCGTCCCGGCAACTGCTCGGCCGTATGAAGTCTGCGGGAGGATGTACATAGAGATGGCCCAACGGTTGATCGGCGTTCGGCAAACCTGTCAGCATGTTGGAGCCGGGCGCGCGAATCTCCATCTTGGCAGGGCGCCTAAAGCGCCGAGGCTGGATACATTGGTGCAGGCCGAGAGTGCCTCTCAAAACATTCCGCTTGCAGACGGGGCGGGCCATACATTGCCTGCGGCCGCGCCGGTGGTATCGCAGCATAGAGAATAAATTCGTATATTATCGCACAAAAGGAGAGGAGCGACGATGTCGAAAAGACCACCGGAAGCACAACCGATTAAGATGGCTAGATAAAAGGC
>NZ_RZOS01001268.1:0-545 GCF_004022605.1 Mesorhizobium sp. M4B.F.Ca.ET.089.01.1.1 | reverse complement strand
TCATCGAACTGATGGAAGCGAACCTCTCCGAGCCGCTGTCGCTGATCGAGATCGCCGACCATGTCGATCTCTCGCGCCGACAGATCGAGCGCCTGTTCCGCACCGAGATGGGCCGTTCGCCCGCCCGCTACTACCTGGAGATCCGGCTCGACCGCGCCCGCCATCTCTTGATCCAGTCGTCGATGCCGGTGGTCGAGGTGGCGGTGGCCTGCGGCTTCGTCTCCGCCTCGCATTTCTCCAAATGCTACCGCGAGCTCTATGCCCGCTCGCCGCAGCAGGAACGCGTCGACCGCAAGCAGCTGCTGGCGGCCTGAGGCGGAGCGGTCATTCCACGAAGGCGAAGTCCTGCTCGCTCGCGTGCAGCATGCCTGCCAAGGTGCGCAAGGCCTCCTCGAGCCGCTCGATCGGCGGCGCCGCAAGCGCCAGCCGAACGGCATTCGGCGCGTGTCCGGGGCTGACGGCGAAGGCGCTCGACGGCGTGATCGCGATGCCGCGCCGCGCGGCGACGGCGACGAAAGCCTGCGAGCGCCAGTGTTCCGGCAAAG
>NZ_RZOS01001267.1:0-546 GCF_004022605.1 Mesorhizobium sp. M4B.F.Ca.ET.089.01.1.1 | reverse complement strand
CGTTGATGCCCTGATAGGGAATGCCGCCCGCGCGCAGCGGCCGGGTGATGCGGCCGGCGGCATGTCCAGCATTCCACGGCTGATGCCACGGGCGCGTGCCCTGTTCGAGGGCGCGGATAATCTGGTCGGTGATCTGTTGATAAAGGTCGGTTTTCATGGCGGTCTCTTTTGGTTTGGGGTTCAGCTCCGTCTGAACCCCTGCCCGTCGGCGAGACCGGGTTAGGGGGAGCAACAAGAAAATCGTCAGGGGGAACCACCCGGTTCGCAGCGACTGAGGCGGAGCCGAGGGAGTGAGAATTGGGGGATGGCGATTTTGTTGTTGCTGGGGGTCGTGAGGGCGGAGCCCTGTCGCCCCCCATCTTGGGCAAGGGATCGTCACCCGAAGGGCGAAGACCCTGCGTAGCTCTAGCGAAGCAGGGGCTTCGGGCGCGTGCGCCTAGAGCCCGGTCCTGTGCAGCAGGATGACCCATGTCGGCCAGTTCCGAGGCCGCCTCGCGTCAACTTCTGGCCGCGCTACGCGAGAAGCGCGGATACAGCGGGCACACG
>NZ_RZOS01001266.1:0-547 GCF_004022605.1 Mesorhizobium sp. M4B.F.Ca.ET.089.01.1.1 | reverse complement strand
GGCGAGGACACGGCGGGGAGGGACGCATTCATCTTCTCGCCTTTTCTTTCGTCAGAGATGGATTCACTGCTGAGGGTCGAGCTTACGTCGCCATCCTACCACAGGGCTCCTGACATCGTTCCTATGCTGATAGAGTTGGAGGGTGCAACGAGATGCAGTTTTGGAGTCGTAGACCCTAGCAGCCGTGTGTGGGTGATCTCGCCGGAGGAAGGGCAAGCGATCGTGCGCGATGTGCGTAAGCCAGCGTTGCTTGCCAGCATCTACCTTTGCGAGATACACGAACTGCTGGGCCATCCGACCTGGGTTGATTTTCTGTTGGAAGGGAAACGCTCTGGGGCTCCGGTCTCGTCAATTTTGACATTCGATTGGCTGCTCGCAAAACTCAGGCGCGTCAATTCGACGGTCTCCATAGCCGCTCCTCGCCGCATCACATGCAGCGCGTTAGTACAGGACACATACGGGCGCGCGATACCATCCCAAGTCTATCTGCGAAAGGAAATGCCGGACGGCTAAGACACATCGATTGGGACGATCTCAACAGTCAACC
>NZ_RZOS01001265.1:0-548 GCF_004022605.1 Mesorhizobium sp. M4B.F.Ca.ET.089.01.1.1 | reverse complement strand
CGGCAACAAAGATCGGGCGATCGAGTTGATCGAGATGGCATTGAAATCGCAGGGCGGTCCGGAGCGTATCCGGGACCAAGATGAACAGGACGAAATATCGCATTTGCTGCAGTTCCTGGCCTACTTCAAGGGTGAGAAGGTTTGTTACGGCGCTCTGTGTGCGGCTCCAAACAATGGCCGATTCGACAGTTGGTATACCGTTTGCGGCTGACCGCCAGCTTATGTGAGGGACAGAATTGGCCGGGCGGACAGCTCTTGATGCGAACGGCGCAAACCCCCGCCCGGCTTGCGAAATCACCTGGGCCGCTCTTTTGGACCTAAGTCCGAAGGACTGCGGCCTTCTACGATGCCCGCCTTTGTTTAGGCGGGCTATGAGCTGAGCTACGGGTTTTGCCCGCTTCTAACCGTTCGCCAGCCTAGCGCAGGTGCCTCTCAACACCTCCACCACACCAAGGTTTCATGCGGGTAGCGAATTCGATCTTGGCGGCATGGCCATTAAGCACATGGGATGGCCTCGCTGGCGGCATGCCTGTGATCTGGTGCTGCAG
>NZ_RZOS01001264.1:0-548 GCF_004022605.1 Mesorhizobium sp. M4B.F.Ca.ET.089.01.1.1 | reverse complement strand
CATAGGGGGAGAACTGTTACCTATGTATCCGGTCCATTCTGTTACCCATCTATCGGCTGGACAGCTGGCCGCAGCGGCGGCGCCCTCCTGCAGCGTTGCTGATTGGCGAAAGGGGAGGATGAGAGCGCCCCTCTCCCCGTCACTATACGGGGAGAGGATGCCGGCAGGCAGGTGAGGGGCAGCGCCAGCGTTGGAAAGGGTGCGGTAGCGCTACAAACGGGCCGCCCCTATTGCCTTTTATACTCCCTGACCGGCGACTTGGTGCCGTCCGTATACGTGACCTGCACCGACATCGACTTCACGCTGTCGGCGACCTTGAAATAGGGCTGGTAGTCGTAGGGGATGGCGTAGGGATCCTTCTTGTCGCAGGGCGGCATCTTGATCTCCTTGTCGGGCGCAGCGCCGTCGAGGCCGTAATGAACCTCCTTGATGGCGCAGCGGTAGGACAGCATCTGCGTGAAATAGACCAGGCCGTGGTTGCCGCCGGAATCGAAGGCGATCCACGAGGTCCAGAACTGGTCGAGGATCTGCTTGTCGCCCTGCTGAAG
>NZ_RZOS01001263.1:0-549 GCF_004022605.1 Mesorhizobium sp. M4B.F.Ca.ET.089.01.1.1 | reverse complement strand
TCGCCGAGCAGCGACGGCAGGTCGCGCACCGTACGGTCGGACAGCCCTTCCCCCGGCCTGACGACCAGCATCCTGGCGCTATCGCGCGGCTCGGCGGGGCGCAGCGCGATGCGCGCTTCCGGCAGGTTGAAGTCGAAGAGGTCGACGCGCATCAGAAGAGCCGGATGAGCAGCGCTCCGGCGAGCAGCAACACGGCGCCGGCAATGCGGCCGAGCGAGATCTCGCGCACCGCCACGCCGAGGAAGCCGGCACGGTCGATGAGCATGCCGGCCAGCAGCTGGCCGGCGACCAGGAACGCCATCAGCGCGGCGGCGCCGATGCGCGGCGTGAGAATGGTCGAGAGCGTGACGTAGAAGCCGCCGAGCATGCCGCCGGCGATGAACAGCCATGGCGCCGGCGCCTTCCAGTCGAGCGAAATGCCCTGCAGCTTCACCACGACGACAGCGATGACGCCGAGCACGACCGCGCCCGACAGGAAGGAGAACGCAGCCGCCGCGACCGGGAGCCCCAGGCCGCGCGCCAGCTGCGAATTGATGGGCGCCTGAACGG
>NZ_RZOS01001262.1:0-550 GCF_004022605.1 Mesorhizobium sp. M4B.F.Ca.ET.089.01.1.1 | reverse complement strand
GTTGTACGCTTCTTGCAGCAAGGTGATGTCGTCTTCACCAATTTCGAGTCGACGATCCTCGGCAAACATGGTGGTTGGCCGACCAAAGGCAGGTACTTCGGTTATTCACGGGCTGAGGTCTTGGATGCGTTGCAGGATATCGGGTTCAACGCGCTTGCCTTGGCGAACAACCACGCATTCGATCTCGGTGTTTCTGGCGTCCTCGCGACGCTGGAGGAGGTCGAAGCGCGCGGCTTCCTGCATGCTGGGGTCGGCATCGACAAGACCCATGCCGCGAAACTCGGCCATCGCCATCTAGGCGCCCGCCAGGTCTCTCTTCTTGCGATAGACGCAGGCCCAGGCCCGGCCAACATGTATGCCGAGAACAGCACCGCTTCCCGTCCGGCTCGGCCTGGCGTCAACCGGCTGAAAACCGTTCGGAAGATTGGGGTGCCCAACGGGCACTTCCGAAGGCTGGCAAGGCTTGGCGATCAGTTGCAGAGCTCGCACCTTGAACTCACTAACTACGCGCAACCGGAAGATCCGCCGGAGCTAACGAGTGGGAAGGAGC
>NZ_RZOS01001261.1:0-550 GCF_004022605.1 Mesorhizobium sp. M4B.F.Ca.ET.089.01.1.1 | reverse complement strand
TTTCCCGCATGAATTCGCGAGAAACCACTGCCATCTCGGGACCAACGGGGAATATGCTGCGGTGGATATCTATGTGGTTACCCACGATTTCCAACTGGAAGGGGTTGTCCAAAGCCCGGATGAAACGATCCGGCGTCGGCTGATCCCCGTGCCATAAATCGTAGAGAGCGGATCGATGCAGCAGAGTCACATCATCGGTGACGTGGTGCGCCGTCTTTGCGTGCACATACCTGTCCTGGAAGAACCTGGTAACAGCAGACCAGTCCGTGAAGTAGACGCCATCTTGCAACCCTGGCAAAGAGAACGGCAGCGAATTCAGGATGCAAGGGATGACCTCCTTGTTTGCAGCGTCCGGGCCAAATTCCTCGGTTAGGATATCCGGATGTTGCCGAAGCGCGCCCGCCAGGCGCTGGAGTTGGCGCGCGTTAGAGCGGTTTTCAAGCGCGAAGTAATATGCCTGTACCGGGTTTCGGCCCGAGAGACTGCGATTCTTACACTCAAACAGAAAAATACGGTCGCCCCAGACAAGGATGGCATCGAATTCATATAC
>NZ_RZOS01001260.1:0-551 GCF_004022605.1 Mesorhizobium sp. M4B.F.Ca.ET.089.01.1.1 | reverse complement strand
CTGCAAGCCCATCAATGCGCCTGAAATGATCAGCCCCCCCACCGTCATCTCGTCCTGGGTCGCAAACACCGGGTCCAGTACGGGACGGCAACATTTGAAATGCGCCGAAGCGTCTTCAAGGCTGATCAGGGGAGAGTGGTGGGGTTCGCTTCCGTCACCGCCGACGAGAACGAGTTTGCCGGCCAGCGGCTGCGGGTATCCTTCGAAGATGGTGAAGGCGGTCAAGCCGTCGTGCAAGCCTTCCTCGTCAGCGAATAGGGAATGCCGTTCATCAAAGCGCACGACCTCGATCAAGCGGCACCCGATCAGGTCATAGATGGGTTTGAAGCTGATTCCGGCCGGAAGCTCGACGGCCCGAAAGATCGTGGTTTCGGGGTCCAGCAGGTAAGCAATCCGTTTCATGGTCTAGCCCTTTCTTTCTCCGCGTGCGGTCTCGTGCCCGAAGGGGCAGGAGCCCCGCTCCTGCTCCCGAGCTCGCGCGGAGCAGCGGGAGAGAGGGAGGCAAGGGAAAAAACGGAGGGGGTTCGCCCGCCCGAGGCAAAGCCGAAGGG
>NZ_RZOS01000125.1:0-13788 GCF_004022605.1 Mesorhizobium sp. M4B.F.Ca.ET.089.01.1.1 | reverse complement strand
GCTTTGGCTCGAACTGAAGGGTCGCAAGCTTGGCGGCTACCGCTTCACGCGCCAGTTTTCCATCGGCCCCTTTTTTTCGGACTTCGCATGCCGCGAAAATTGGCTCGTCGTGGAAATCGACGGCCACCAGCATGCAGACAGTTCATATGACCGCCGCCGCGACGAGTTCATGCGCGCCCAAGGTTATTCGATCCTGCGCGTTTGGAACCATGACGTCCTGAAACATCGCACTTCCGTCTGTGAACCATCCTTGCCACGCTTGATGGCAGGCTAACCGAAAACATCGCGGTATCCGATCTCCGCTTTGTCTTCACGCCTCGCTCACTCGATTCAAACTCTTCAAACACGGACCTATCTGTATGAAATCTCATGTCAAAGCGGTTGTCATTGGCGGCGGCGTCGTCGGCTGCTCGGTGCTCTACCATCTGGCCAAGGCCGGCTGGACCGACATCATGCTGATCGAGCGTTCGGAATTGACCTCGGGCTCCTCCTGGCATGCCGCGGGCGGCTTCCACACGCTGAATGGCGACCCCAACGTCGCCAAGCTGCAGGCCTATACGGTGCAGCTCTATAAGGAGATCGAGGAGATTTCCGGCCAGTCGTGCTCGCTGCACCTGACCGGCGGCGTGATGATGGCCGACACGCCGGAGCGCATGGACTTTCTGCGCCTTGCCCACGCCAAGGGCCGCTATCTCGGCATGGACACCGAGCTGATCACGCCGTCGGAAGCCAAGGCGATGTTCCCGCTGATGGACGAGAAGAATTTCGTCGGCGCCATGTGGGATCCGGTCGAAGGCCATCTCGACCCCTCCGGCACCACCATTGCCTATTCCAAGGCGGCGAAAAAGCTCGGCGCCGAGATCGTGCTGCGCAACCGCGTCGTCGACCTGACGCAGCAGCCGGACGGCACCTGGAATGTCGTTACCGAGCAGGGCACGGTTCACGCCGAGCATGTCGTCAACTGTGGCGGCCTGTGGGCGCGCGAGATCGGGCGCATGGTCGGCGTCGAGCTGCCGGTGCTGGCGATGGAGCATATGTACCTGCTCACCGAGCCGATGCCGGAGGTCGAGGAATTCAACAAGTCGACCGGCCGCGAGATGATCGGCGTGCTCGATTTCAAGGGCGAGATCTACACCCGTCAGGAGCGCAACGGCATCCTGCTCGGCACCTATGAAAAGGCCTGCAAGCCGTGGTCGCCGGTCAACACGCCCTGGGATTTCGGCCATGAGCTCCTGCAGCCCGACATCGACCGTATCGCGCCGTCGCTGGAGATCGGCTTCAAGCATTTCCCCGGCATCGAGAAGGCCGGCATCAAGCAGATCATCAACGGCCCCTTCACCTTCGCGCTCGACGGCAATCCGCTGGTCGGCCCGGTGCAGGGCCTGACCAATTTCTGGTGCGCCTGCGCCGTCATGGCCGGCTTCAGCCAGGGCGGCGGCGTCGGCCTCGCACTGTCCAACTGGATGGTGCATGGCGATCCCGGCTTCGACGTCTGGGGCATGGATGTCGCCCGCTTCGGCGAATGGGCCGGCCTGCGCTACACCAACGCCAAGGTGTGCGAGAACTATTCGCGCCGCTTCTCGATCCGCTTCCCCAACGAGGAACTGCCGGCCGCTCGCCCGGCGCAGACGACGCCGCTCTACGACACCATGCTCGCCAACAACGCGGTCATGGGCGACTCGTGGGGTCTGGAGACCCCGCTATGGTTCGCACCGAAGGGCACCGAACCGAAAGACATCGTCTCCTTCCACCGCTCCAACGATTTCGGCCCGATCGGCGAGGAAGTGCGCGCCACGCGCGAGAAGGTCGGCGTCACCGAGATTGCCAACTTCGCCAAATACGAAGTCTCCGGACCAGCAGCCGAGGAATTCCTCAACCGGCTGATGACCAACCGCATGCCGAAGGTTGGCCGCATCGTGCTGACCCCGATGGTCAACGAGTTCGGCAAGCTGATCGGCGACTTCACCATCGCCAAGTCGGGTGAGGACCGGTTCATGATCTGGGGCTCGTCCGCCGCGCAGAAATACCACATGCGCTGGTTCGAGAAACACCTGCCGAAGGACGGTTCGGTGCGCATCCACCGTTTCGACCAGACGCTGGTCGGCCTGTCGATCGCCGGGCCGAAATCCCGCGACCTGCTGCAGAAGCTGGTCGATGTCGATGTCTCGACCAAGGCCTTCCGCTTCATGGATTACCGCGAGATGGCGGTCGGCGGCGCGCCCTGCATGGTCAACCGCATCACCTATACCGGCGATCTTGGCTACGAGATCTGGATGGCGCCCGCCTATCAGCGCCTCGTCTATAAGGCGATCAAGGAAGCCGGCGAGGAATTCGGCCTGGTCGACTTCGGCATGCGCGCGCTTCTGTCGATGCGCCTGGAAAAGAATTTCCCGACCTGGTTCCGCGAATTGCGCCCGATCTACGGTCCGTTCGAGGGCTCGATGGACCGCTTCATCAAGCTGGAGAAGAACGACTTCATCGGCCGCGAGGCGTCCGCCAAGGAGCACGCCGAAGGCCCGAAGCTGCGCCGCGTCTCCTTCATCGTCGATGCGGCCGACGCCGACGTGATGGGCGACGAGCCGATCTGGGCCAAGGTCAGCAAGGACTACGGCACGGTGGAAAAACCGCATGGCTATGGCGCGCCGCGCTTCGACACCACGGGCAAGGAAGTGCGCGGTTCGCAGGCTGCCGAAGGCGCCTCCGCAGTGCGCGGCATCGCCGATGGCGACTGGCGCGTGGTCGGCTGGGTCACTTCGGGCGGCTATGCGCACTATGTCCAAAAGTCGATGGCGCAGGGCTATGTGCCGGCGGCGTTGGCCGAGGACGAAAGCGCCGGCCTGTTTGAGATCGAGATCCTCGGCCACCGCCGTCCGGCCCGCATCAATGTCGAGCCGCCCTTCGACCCGAGCGGCGAGAAGATGCGCACGTAAAAGGGCGACAGCGCGTGCCGGATCGTGTAGTTGGCGTTTCGACCAAGCACGGTTCGACCGGCCGCGATGGGAAGACGACGTCCTTGCAGCATCTAGAGAAATGGACCGACTGGCTTTGCGACGACAAGGCCGGTCCATTCAACGCCGCGCTCGCCTTTTCCGTCACATACTGCCTTGTCCAGGTCGTGGTGATGACGCTGTCGTCGCACTGGGCAGGCACGGGCGTCGGCGTCGATGAATCCGAGCAATTGATGGTGATGCGGGTCCTGGCGGCTGGCTACGGCAGCTCGCAGCCACCGCTCTACACGTGGCTTGCCCACCTGACGGCCTCGTTGGTCGGAACCAGCATCCTCGCCCTCAAGATCGTGAAATACGGTCTGCTGGCCGGAGGGCTCGCGGCATACTTCACCGCGGTGCGCCGGCTCGGCTTCTCGAATCGCGCTGCCGCTGCCGCCATGTTCGGCCTGCTTCTGTTTCCACAGATCATCTGGGAAATGCAGCATGCCCTCACCCACTCGGTCGCCATATTCTGCTTTTCGTCGGTGCTGTTCCTGGCGCTGGTCGAGCTGCTGAAACGGCGATCCCTCGCCGCCTATGTGCTGTTCGGCCTGGCAACGGCCGCGGCGATGCTGTCGAAATACAACAATGTCATCTTTCTCGCCGCGCTGCTCCTGGCGGCGCTGTCGCTGCGCGAAACGCGCGCGGCGATCTTCGACCGCCGCTTCCCGATCAGCGTGGTGGTGGCCATGCTTGCCTGTCTCCCGACATTCCACTGGAGCCTCGCGCATCTCGAAGACTTGCTGTTGCACAGCGACGGCTTCGGCGTTGCCGAGGGTGGCAGCGCGGCGGCGACGGCATCGCTCGGCGTGTTCGGCTTGGGCAAGGCGATACTCAACTTCGCCGGGCTTCCGATCGCCGTCTTCGCCGTTGCGTTTTTGGTGGCAATCAGGAGACCCACGCCATCGTCAGAGCCTTGGCCCTGGCCCGAAAAGCTGCTCTGGCGCGCGATTGCTTTTGCTCTGCTGATTACGCTGGCGGTGGTGCTGGCGGGCGGCGTGACGCAATTTCGCGATCGTTGGATGCTTCCGGTTTTCGTTCTGCTGCCCGCTGCCCTTGCCATGCGTCTGGATGCCATGGGCGACAGGGGCAGGAAGACGCAAGCCACGATTGTCTTCGCCGGCGCCGTCCTCGCCATCCTGGTGCTGCCGGTAAGCTGGTACATGCAGGTGTACGGCGGAGACAGCCGCGGACGCATCGTGCGGATGGACTATCACTCGCTGTACGGCCAGCTCATGTCCGAAGGGCCGGTGCGCACGGTGATATCCAGCTGGTTCTGGGCCGGCAATTTGCGTCTTGTCGATTCCGATCTCGTCGTGCTCGACGACGAGATACCCGATTTTGCCGCGTCGATCCGCGAACCAGCCGTGCTTGTCCTGGCGGCTGACGACGGCGAGCCGAATTCGATCATTTTCGACAGGATCGCCAAGGCCGGCTACGCGATGGACACCATCCATCGGCAGGTTGAGGTACCTCAGTTGCTCGGCGGCACCCCTGCGACCCGCCAGCTCACGATAGCCAGACTTCACAGGATCACGGCGCCGTAGCGCGCTTCGGGAGGGATCGCATGGAGACACAACGCTTCGGCCGCCATCGCAAGATCATGCCGTTCGAATCGGAAGCGGCCGGCTCCGTTGAAGCGCTGCGTGAAGCCTCCCGCCAGAAGGCGGCTTCGCTCAACCAGCATGTGCTGGGCTACGGCGCGCAGGCCGAGGCCGAATGGCAGGCGGCCGGCATCGCCGCTCCGCACCTTGCCGCCATGCGCAAATACCGGCTCGACCGCATCCGCTCCGAATTGAGGCGCCGCGGCTATGCCGGCGCCCTGCTCTACGACCCCGTCAACATCCGCTACGCCACCGACTCGACCAACATGCAGCTCTGGGTCGCGCACAATCCGACCCGCCATTGCTTCGTTGCCGCCGAAGGGCCGGTGGTGCTGTTCGACTATTTTTCCTGCGAGCACCTGTCCGATCATTCCGGCGTCGTCGACGAGGTGCGGCCGGCGGTGTCGTGGATGTATCTCTACAGCGGCGAGTTGACGCCGTTGAAGGTCCGCCGCTGGGCCGCAGGCATCGCCGATCTGGTGGCGCAACATGGCGGCGGCAACCGCCGCATCGCCGTCGACCACATCAATCCGGAGGGCGCCGAGGAGCTTGCCCGCCTCGGCGCCAGCATCGGCAATGGCGAGGCGGTGATGGAGAGCGCGCGGCTGATCAAATCGCCGGACGAGATCCTCGCCATGCGCCGTTCGATCGTCGCCTGCGAGGCGGCGATGGGCGAGATGGAACGGGCGCTGGAGCCAGGCATTTCCGAAAACGAGCTGTGGGCGGAGCTGCATCGCGGCAACATCGCGCGCGGGGGCGAATGGATCGAGACCAGGCTGCTGTCTTCCGGTCCGCGCACCAATCCCTGGTTCCAGGAATGCTCGTCGCGCGTCATCGAGGCCGGCGATCTCGTCGCTTTCGACACCGACCTTATCGGCCCGTATGGCTTCTGCGCCGACCTCTCGCGCACCTGGCTCTGCGGCGACGGCAAACCCTCGAACGAGCAGCGCGATCTTTTCCGCATCGCCGCCGACCAGATCGCCCACAACACCCAACTGATGCGCCCGGGCATCTCCTTTCGCGAGCTTGTCGAGCGCGCCGCGGTGCCGCCCGGCGACTGTTTCCCGACCCGCTACGGCGTGCTCTACCACGGCGTCGGCCTGGCGGACGAATATCCGACGCTGCCGCATGCCAGCGACTGGACCGAGGATACGCCGGACGGCGTGCTCGAAGCCGGCATGGTGCTGTGCGTCGAAAGCTATATCGGCCGGCTGGGCGGACGCGAGGGTGTCAAGATCGAGGAGCAGATCCTCATCACCGAGACTGGCAACCAGCAGCTCTCGAGCTATCCGCTCGACGAGCGGTTGCTTGGCTGAGTCACTCCAGGCCCGCGATCGCTTCGCGCAACGCCGCTACCGTCTCTGGCGGCGTGGCGCGGGCGGTGATGAACGGCAGGCCCTTGCGCCGTCTCGTCCAGCCGACGACCTTCACGTGCCTTGCCGCCGGTTCGAAGCGTTTGGCCAGCGCCCAGCTCTCGCAGTCGATCGCCGCGACATCGGCCCTGCCCTCGGCAATGGCGACGATCGATGAACGGTGGCCGCCGCTCTGTATCTGCGAAGCAAAAATGTCGAGGCTTTCGCCCATCGCCTCCAGGTCCCGCGTCAGCCCGAGCAGGCCGGACATGGAGTCCGGATTGTTGAAGGCGAAGCGCTTGCCGCGGATGAGATCGAGCGGGATCGAGGCGCTGCCATCGGCCGGCGATGCGACGGACTGCCCGCCATCGGCCGGCATGACGATGGCGCTGGAATAGAGCTCGCCCTGCCCGCCCTCGACGGCATCGTAGCTCGGCTGGCCGATCACCTGGACGTGGCTCGCTAGCCCCAGTTCCATCGGCCCCCAGCAGGTCTGCCCGAACAGCAGCGCCGGATGCAGCCAGAGCCCTTGGAAATCGAGCTCGTCCGCCGGCAGCGTCGCCGGATCGGGCGCGATCACCTTGCCGGCGCTGCCGCGGATGCCGCCGGGCACCGGCGGCAGGTCGCCATTAACGCGGACGAGTTTCTCCGGCGCCTCGATGCCCTTGCCCCTGATGGCTTCACGCAACCGCGCCCATTGCGCGTCGACTTCGCCCCTCGCCTCGGGCCAGTCATACATCGGCAAGGCCGCAACGAATTCGCTCATGCCTGGATTTGACCGCTGTTCTGGAAAACTGACAAGATCGCGGACGCTAGCCGCCCGCAGCATGGATGCCGCGTGGCGGCAATACCGTGATCATTCCTTTGGCGGCTCGGCCGGAACTGGCGCGCTGCCTAGCCCATTGATGCTGCGCGCCCGAACCCGCGGCTTGAATGCCCGGCCCGGCTCCGGCGCGCGCCGCAGCACCGGATGGACGATCGGTTCCTTGGCCTTGAAGGCATGCGCCTTGAGCAGCGCGAAATAGTTCGGATAGGCATAGCCGTTGTTCAACCGCAGCCACTCTTCGCGGCGGTCGCGGAACAGCTTCGGCAGCTGGTACCAGGCAACCGTCGGGCTCTTGTGATGAACGAAATGCAGATTGTTGTTGAGGAACAGGAAGGACAGCGGCGAGCGCTCGATGATCACCGTGCGCCCTTCCGGATGTTCCGACCACTGATGCTCGGCATAGGTGCGGATCGAAATCATCGACTGGCCGAGCCAAACCGGTACCAGGATGTAGAGCCACAGCGGAATGCCGAAGCCGTACGTCACGATCGGCACCACCATGGCAAGACCGGCGGCGTGCAGCAGCCATGCCTTGCGGATCGCCTTGTCGCCGGCTGCGATCTGCTTGGCGTCGTCGATGAAGAAGCCGATCGACGACAGCCACGGACCGAGGATGAGGCGGCCGACCATCGTGTTGTTGATCTTCAGCAAGAGTTTCATTGCCGGCGGCAATTCCTCATGCATCCAGAGCGCCTGGTAGTAGCTCTCCGGATCGTCGAGCGGATCGGTCAGCCGCTCGTCGGCATGATGGCGAAGGTGGATCGTCTTGAAGCGGCGGAATGGCCATACCATGCCGATCGGCAGGAAAACGAAAGCTTCATTGATCCGCGCGTTGCGTGTCGGATGGCCATGCAGCACTTCGTGCATCAGCGACGATTGCAGTGCCGCTATCAATGCCAGGGCCGCGAGAGCCAGAAGTGGGTAAGATGGCCAAAGCAGGAAGCCGGTGGCAAGCCAGGCGCCGTAGCAAAAAAATGCGAGGAACACGGTCGGCCATTCGATAGCCGCTGCACTGCTACGTCTCTTAGTCATGCTTGCCATGCGATCGACCACTGCCCTCCAGTCGCCGGAACCACCTTGATTCCTGACACCATTGTGTCAGGAGCCTGTCGTTGCCGCAACGCGACAAAGCGCACAAACTGTTGCGAGTGCGCATTTTCAGCCGCATATGTTATACATTGTAAACAAACAGCGGATTCATTTCCGCCTGAGCCACGTTCAATGCGGCTACGGCGCAAATTTTTCCTCTCCGAAGCAGGAGCAGCGTCATGGACAAGCGCGATCTGTCGACCCTCTTCCGGGACCGTTTGAAATTGCTCTTGACACGCTCGGACCTGAACCAGTCGGCTTTCGCGACAGCGGTCGGCATCGACCGTTCGGCACTCTCGCAACTGCTCTCCGGGACGTCGACCCGACTGCCCCGCGCCGAGACGCTGCTCAACATCGCTGCCGAGTTCAAAGTGTCGCTCGACTGGCTGCTGGGGCTGAGCCATGACGAAGGCGTCACCGGTGAAATCCGCGAGAGCCTGGAGATCGAGGAGGCGCCCGACGGCTTCGACCGCACGCTGCTCGCCAAATGGCACTCCGAAGCGGCTGGAACGAAAATCCGCTACGTGCCGGCCGGCATTCCGGACCTGCTGCGCACCGAGGCGCTCGTCGACTACGAGGCGAACATCACCAACAAGAGCCGCGAGGCCCAGGCGGGCGAGACCCAATACCGCATCGACTACACCAGGCGCCCGGAGACCGACATGGAGGTCTGCATGCCGCGCCACACGCTGGAGATCTTCGCGCGTGGGCTGGGCGTCTGGGACCGCTTTCCCGAGGCCGACCGCCGCCAGCAGCTTCTGCACATGGCAACGCTGCTCGACGACCTCTATCCGACCTTTCGCCTCTATCTCTATGACGGGCGCATGCGCTATTCGATCCCCTACACCATCTTCGGACCCTACCGCGCCGCGATCTATGTCGGCGACATGTATCTGGTGCTCAACGCCCCCCAGCCGATCCGCACGCTGACCAGCCATTTCGACAATCTAATCCGCGCCGCCGACATCAATGCGCATGAGGCGGCGAGCTTCGCGCAAAGGCTGGCCGAGCTGCGATTTTGATGGCTGAGGACCGGCTTTGAGATTGACGACATATAAAGAGTTCTTTATATCCTTATCTCAACAAAGAACTCCGTAAGGCGTATGTCATCATGACCAATCCGATCGAGGCACTGCTTGCCGAAAAGGGCGTGCTGCTCGCCGATGGCGCTACCGGCACCAATCTGTTCGCCATGGGCCTGGAGGCCGGCGAGGCGCCGGAGCTGCTGAACGAGACCGCGCCCGACACCATCACCAGCCTGCACCAGAATTTCGTCGACGCCGGCGCCGACATCATCCTGACCAACTCCTTCGGCGGCACCCGCCACCGACTGAAGCTGCATCATGCGCAGGACCGCGTGCATGCGCTGAACAAGCGCGCCGCCGAGATCGCGCGCGCGGTGGCCGACAAGTCCGGCCGCAAGGTGATCGTCGCCGGCTCGGTCGGCCCGACCGGCGAATTGCTGGTGCCGCTCGGCGCCATGACCTATGACGAGGCGGTCGACGCCTTCGCCGAGCAGATCGAAGGCCTCAAGGCGGGCGGCGCCGAAGTCGCGTGGATCGAGACCATGTCGGCGCCGGACGAGATCCGCGCCGCCGCCGAAGCCGCGATCCGCGTCGGACTGCCCTACACCTATACCGGCTCTTTCGACACCGCCGGCCGCACCATGATGGGCCTGCTGCCCAAGGACATCCACGGCGTCGTCGACGGGCTGTCGCAAGATCCGCTCGGCGTCGGCGCCAATTGCGGGGTCGGCGCGTCCGACATCCTTGCCTCGCTGCTCGACATGACCGAGGCCAGGCCGGAGGCGACGGTGATCGTCAAGGGCAATTGCGGCATTCCGGAATTCCGCGGCACCGAGATCCACTATTCCGGCACGCCGGAACTGATGGCCGACTATGTCCGGCTCGCCGTCGATGCCGGCGCCAAGATCGTCGGCGGCTGCTGCGGCACCTCGTTCCAGCATCTTGCCGCCATGCGCAAGGCTCTCGACGCGCACACCAAATCGAGCCGGCCGACCATCGAGACGATCGTCGAGCGCATCGGCCCGATGCGCAACAAGGTGGCTACCGCAAACACCGCCGAGACCAGCGAGGCCCGCCGCGAACGCCGTCGCGGCCGCGCCTGACCGTTTGATCGGTCGCCGTTTCGATTATTCGCTGTTTTCGGCGTAGCGCGACAGCGCCGTGTTGAAATCGGTGGCGCTGCCTGTGTCGCTGCCCATGCTCATCAAGGCGCCCGATGCGCGGGGATCGCTGATCTGCTCCAGCATGACGCGGAAGCGGTCATTGTTCAGGGCCGACTTCGCGGTGTTCCTGGCCGCCTCGACATCATTCATGATGCGCCGGGATTCCGCCGACGGCGCCTGCGAGGCGGTCGACTGAACGTCCCTTGCAGCCGGCGTTGAATTCGCAATGTCTCTGATCAGCACTTCCGGCCCCCACAAGCCCGTGTATTAGCTTTTCGTAACAAGAGGGAATTGCGATCATATTCCTGAAAAGGCTCGCAATTTAACGATCTGCCGAAAAGGGAGCCGGGTTCAGGATCTATTGAGATTCAGGTCAGGCCGAGCCAGGAAACCTCCATTTGCAGGCCGGCCTCACCCGAATATCAACAGATCCGAAAAAAGGCCGGCAAGGTTCCCCTCGCCGGCCTGCCTCACCCGCCCGTGGCCGGTTCCCCGTATCAGAACGATCCCCGTCTGAAAGGAACCGGCCGTTATTGCCACTACCGGTTACCGCCCAGCGCCGAGGCAAGGCGCACAAGCGACAGGAATTCCGACCTGTAGCCAAACGGGTCGGCTCCTCGGGCGGCGGTGGCAATCTCCATGATCTTGTCGTAGCCGAACTTCGCGGTCGCATCCTCGTCGCGCAGCTTCTGGCCGAACGCCGCGACCGCGACCGAGAAGCGCTGGTCGGTGCCGGCCTGGTCGAAGGACTGGACTTCGTTGGCCGACGTCACCGGCGTGGTGATCAGCTTCGAGGTGTCCTCGTCCGGCAGCTTGTAGCGGATCTTGACGAAGGCATATTCGTCGGCATTGGCGACGCCGCCATTGTTGACCGTTGCCTGGCCGTAGCGCAGCGGGTCGATCTGCTCGCCGCCGCTGCCCTTCGGCGTGATCTCGTAGATCGCCGTCACCGAATGGCCCGAGCCGATATCGCCGGCATCGACGCGGTCGTTGTTGAAATCCTCGCGGTTGAGCGCGCGGGTCTCATAGCCGATCAGGCGGTATTCCGAGACCCTGTTCGGATTGAACTCGACCTGGATCTTGACGTCCTTGGCGATAGTGAACAGCGTCGAGGACGCATCCTCGACCAGGACCTTCTCGGCCTCTGCGAGCGTGTCGATATAGGCGGCGGTGCCGTTGCCGTTTTGCGCGATGGTCTGCATCATCTGGTCGTTAAGATTGCCGCGCCCGAAGCCGAACACCGACAGGAAGACGCCGGTATTGCGCTCCTGCTCGATCAACCGCTTCAGGTCGTCGTCGTCTGTCTGGCCGACATTGAAGTCGCCGTCTGTGGCGAGCATCACACGGTTGACGCCATCCTTGACGAAGGATTGCTGGGCAAGCTTGTAGGCTTCCCGGATCCCCGCCTCGCCCGCCGTCGAGCCGCCAGGCTGCAGATGGTCGATGGCCGACAGGACCTTATCCTTCTCGGCAACCTTGGTCGGCATCAGCACCGTGCCGGCATCGCCCGCATAGGTGACGATCGAGACGGTGTCGTCCGGCTTCAGCTTGCTGACCAGCAGACGGAAGGCCGACTGCAGCAGCGGCAGCTTGTCCTGCTCGTTCATCGAACCCGACACGTCGATCAGGAACACCAGATTGGCCTTGGGCTGCTCGGTCGCCTTGACGTCGAACCCCTTGATGGCGACGTGCATCAGCTTGGTGTGCTCGTTCCACGGCGTCGGCATGACGCTGACGGTCGAGTTGAACGGAGTCGAGGCCGCATCCGGTCCCTTCCAGTCGTAGGGGAAGTAGTTGATCATCTCTTCGACGCGCACGGTGTCGGCCTGCGGCAGGTAGCCTTCCTTCAGCGAGCGCCGCACGAAGGAATAGGAGGCGGTGTCGACGTCGATCGAGAAGGTCGAGACCGGGTCCTCGAGGGCGGCATGCACCGGGTTGGTCTTGAAATCCTCGACGCGGTCGCGGTTTTCCTCCTGCGGCAGCAATTGGTCGGCAGGCAGCGTGGACGGCTGCGCCATCAGCTTGGATTCGGCGGCGGTGCCCGGCACAGGGCCGCCGCGTGCGACATCGGCGGGGGCCGCGGCTCCACCATCGAGGGAGAGCTGGCCACTGACGGTCGGCGCAGGCGCCGGCTCGATGCGCTGGAGCGCATCCTGCCGGACCAGGCCGCCGGCCTTCTCCGCTTCGGACTTCGGCGGCTGTGCCGGCGCGACCAGCACCTCGTTCAAACCGCGGCTTTCACTATCGGTGTCTTTCTTCTGCTTATCGGCCTCGGCAACCGGCTTCAGCGTCGCCGGCACTTTGGTCGCCGGCGCGTTGGTCGCCGGCACGTTGGTTGCCTGCCCGTTGGTTGCCGGTTTGTCGGCCAGCGTCTCGGTGATCTTCTCATCGCCGCCGATCTGCGGCGGCGCCTCCCTCAGCATCTGCAAGGTGGCGTATCCGGCGATCGGCAGGGCGACGAGCCCGGCAATGGCCGGCGTGGCGATCAGTTTCTTTTGCATGATCTCTCTCCAGAGCTTTTGTACCCGCTCTGTGAGACGAAGCCCGCCGGCCGATCCTTGGGCGGCAGCGAAGATTTTTTCCTGCTCGTCGAAAGCCTGCATGGCTGCTGCCAGCGCGCGCGCCTTCGCCTCGGCGTCCGGCGCCGGTGCCGTGATGTTGCGCAGCCTCTCGAGTTCGTTGTCGTCGACCATGGTCACACTTCCCCGGCTGAACGCATCAACGTCTTCAGCCGTTTCTTCGCTTCATGGATGTGCCAGGAAACCGTCGTCTCCGAGATCGCCATCGCCTCGGCGGCATCCGCGTGGCTGAGCCCCTCGCCATAGACGAGCAGCACCGCATCGCGCTGCTTGTCCGGCAGCTTGCGCACCGCCGCCCATAGCGCTTCGGCCGGGTCCTCGGGTTCCGCCGCCTCTCCCGCGATCAGCGCGTAGGCGCCGTAGGCCTCGGCCTTGCGGGTGTCGCGGGCGCTCTTGCGCATCATGTCGCGCGCTGCGTTCAGCGTCATGGTGTAGAGCCACGTCGTGAAGGCTCCCTTGCCATGATAGTCGCGGATCGCCCGGCCGAGCCGGACGCAGACTTCCTGGGCGATGTCCTCGGCGTCCGCCTTCCTGCCGCACCAGCGATAGGCAGCGCGATAGACGAAGCCGTAGTGCCTTTCGAGCAATTTGCCGAAAGCACCCCTGTCTCCGCCCTTCGCCCGCCCGACCAATTCGGCGTCGGAGGCTTCGCCCTCGTCCAGCATCATCGCCATCATTTGCCTGTTGGACGAAGGCTAATGGCCAATCCTTGGGGTTATGGAAAGATTTTTTTGCCGCAGCGCTTTTCCTTCTCCCCGTTCACGGGGAGAAGGTGTCCGAAGGACGGACAACGTTCGAAGGCTCGCGCTACATGGTGCCCTCGCCGCGATCTGCGAGAGAAGGCTAGCCAAGCGTCTCGGCAAACAGCGTCGTCAAGCGCTTCCAATGGCGCTCGGCGGCGGCCGCGTCGTAGACGCTGTGGTCGGGCACGCACCAGCCATGCGCCACGCCGACATAGTTCTCGATCGCGTGGTCGACCTCGGCCACCCTCAGCGCTTCGGCCAGTCGCGCCGACTGCTCCGGCGGAAAGCTGCGGTCGACGCCGGCTACGCCGACATAGACCCTGGCCTTGATTGACGCCGCCTTGCGATGCGGGCTGTCGGCTGCATCGCTGGCCAGATTGCCGCCATGGAAGCTCGCCGCGGCGGCGATCCGGTCCGGAT
>NZ_RZOS01001259.1:0-552 GCF_004022605.1 Mesorhizobium sp. M4B.F.Ca.ET.089.01.1.1 | reverse complement strand
CGCCCTCGCCTCCGGCCAGGAGTTCGCCGCCCAGCATATGCCGAAGGACGGCGTCTGGATCGTCGAAGTCGACACCGATGCCGGCCTGACACGACCCTATCGCGACGTCCGCAGGATTATGATTTCTCATGGAGCGCTGCAATGAGCTGTTGTGCACCGGGCGCTGAAATGGCGCTGGATCTGAACGGCGCCACGTCGGTCCTGCCATCCAGCCAGGAGATCAGGTTGGCGAGCCGATCGCTTGGCGATGATCTTCGGCAGACCGATCTTTCAGTGCCGACGGTTCATTGCGCCGCCTGTATCCAGACGATCGAGGCGGCACTTGGAAAGCTCGATCACGTCGAAAGCGCGCGCGTCAACCTGTCGACGAAGCGGGTCGCGGTCCGGTGGCGAGGAGACGAGGTGCCACCCTTCGTCGCCGCGCTTGGCAGGCTGGGCTACAAGGCGCATCTGTTCACACCCGAGGTCGATGACAAGGACAAGACGCTTGCCGAACTGATCCGCGCTGTCGCTGTTGCCGGCTTTGCGGCGGGGGACATCATGCTGCTTTTG
>NZ_RZOS01001258.1:0-554 GCF_004022605.1 Mesorhizobium sp. M4B.F.Ca.ET.089.01.1.1 | reverse complement strand
GGCGGGTGCTTTCCCGCATGTCGGCTTCGGGCAAGGCTGCCCACATCGTCTTGATCTCGTCGGCCGTCAGCACGCGGTCGCGCTCGACCGTTTCGGTCGGCCTAGCCATACCTTCGGTCAAGTTGTTGTCCAGATCGCCACGACCGCGCCCCCATCGGATCATGGCGCAAATGTCCTCGAACACCCGGTTTGCCTCGACGGCCGCGCCCCGGTCCTTCACCGCGTCGATCGCCTTAGTGATATCGCGACGATGCAGGTCCGCGAGCTTCACCTCGCCTATGCAGCCAGATGATGCCTTCTCGACCTTCTTTCCGTCAGCGTCATAGCCGGACACATTCTTGCGCAGCCGGCGCGCGATCTCATCGACCGACCGCCGCGATGATGCCCGGCGGGTGAGATAGCTCTCGACCAAATCAGAGACGGTCATCGAGGCGGCGTGCGCTTTCTTGGCGGCCACAGGGTCGCCGCCCTCTTGCACGCTTGCACGAGTGTCCTTGGCCTTCTGGCGAGCGCCCTTGTCGGTGCCGAGCGGTGTCTCGGGATAGGTGCCGAGC
>NZ_RZOS01001257.1:0-556 GCF_004022605.1 Mesorhizobium sp. M4B.F.Ca.ET.089.01.1.1 | reverse complement strand
GCTCAGTACTATCATGAGAGCGGCAACAAAGATCGCGCCATCGAGTTGCTCGAGCAGACACTGAAAGCGCTGGAGGGTCCGGAGCCTGTCTCGGACGACCTGAAACAGCACCTTCTACCCGAGTTGCTGCAGGCTCTGGCCAACTACAAGGGTGAGAAGGTTTGTTACGGCGCTCTCTGTGTGGCTCCGCAAGAGGATTTTCCCAAAAGGTGAAAGGGGGCGGCCAAGGAGGAAACCAAAGAGGGGCGATAGTCGAATGGCTTACTGGCCAATTCGTCCATTTCCCTGACGTGGTTGTACAAATAGGCCGGCCCAGGCGTCCAGCCCAGCCTCGCCGTTATCCGCAAACACGTGACCGAGCAAGGAGAAGACGTGCCTGATCAACTCACCAAAACATACTGCCGCTAAGGGTCTCCCGGACCCGTCAAAGATGGCACTGGAGTAAGGCTGGCAACATGAAGCTCGGCGCTGCCCACCGATCCCCCTGCGCCCACAGGCGGGGAAGACGGGGGACGCAGCCGACCGCCTGTCTCTGCGCCAGGCAAGAACGGAGGAC
>NZ_RZOS01001256.1:0-556 GCF_004022605.1 Mesorhizobium sp. M4B.F.Ca.ET.089.01.1.1 | reverse complement strand
GGCCGAAGCGGCGGAGTAATCGGTGACTGACGTCATCTGGCAGGACATCGCGTTCCAATTTGAGCCAGATGTCGCGCATACGGTAGCGAAAGCGTGGTCGTGGCTTTTGCCAGAGCCTTGGACCCCACTTGTCTGCTCAATGGTGGGAGGCATGTTTGTCGAGCGACCCAACAATGAGGTTCATTGGCTAGACACCGGAACCGGTTTGGTCGAGCGGGTGGCTCGCAATCGGACACTTTTTGATGAGATGATCCGAATCTCTCATGATCTCGTTGACGAGTGGTTCCTGCCACCGCTTGTGGGACGCCTTCATGCCGCGGGCAAGAAGCCTAAGGTGGGAGAATGCTACGGCTTTACCATCTTGCCAGTCTTCGCCAAGGGCAAATTCGACGTCGAGAACATGTTCGTAGTTCCAGTCAGCGAGCAGTTCATCGGCATGGCCGAGGTTCATCGCCAGATTAACGAATTGCCCGACGGCTCACCGGTGCGGATCAAGGTCGTCGATTAGGCTGGTAAGCTACTCCGCCGGCTCAGCGGCCGCACTAGGCAACCCGGG
>NZ_RZOS01001255.1:0-557 GCF_004022605.1 Mesorhizobium sp. M4B.F.Ca.ET.089.01.1.1 | reverse complement strand
GTTCCTCGCTGCTGAGTTGATCGGCGCCGGTGGCGATCACCAGTTCGCCAAGCTGCTGCACCTTTCGCGTCTTGAGCTCCCGCGCCTTGTCTTCCAGTGCTTTCATTTCGGCGTCGAAGTCTCGGGGTTTGCGCATGGCTGTCTCCATCGATTGGCGATGCGGCGATGATAGGGGAGCGCCTGCCGGAAGGCTTCAGGGTCGCCGAGACAGCCCGGGACGGGCTGGTCCATCCCGAGAATTTTTCGAGGGAGGGCGCGCTTATACGTCGTGCCGACGTGCGCTTCGACGTGCAAATGATCTGTTCGCGATGGCGATCTATCATCTTCACGTCAAGGTCATTGGCCGCAAGGCAGGCTCGAGTGCAGTGGCGTCAGCGGCCTACCGCTCGGCTTCGCGGCTGCGTGACGAGCGAATTGAACGCACTCATGACTTCTCGGCCAAGCGCGGTGTCGTGCATTCCGAGGTGATGCTGCCGGAGAATGCGCCGGAAGCCTGGAGCGACCGCGAACGGCTGTGGAACGACGTCGAGGCGTTCGAGCTGCGCAAGGATGCGCAG
>NZ_RZOS01001254.1:0-559 GCF_004022605.1 Mesorhizobium sp. M4B.F.Ca.ET.089.01.1.1 | reverse complement strand
TTTAAGGGCAGTCTAGAAGAGGCCTTAGCCAAGTCGGTCTCTCTGAACTCAAAGAACAAGATGCCGATGAGCCTGCAGGACAAAATGAATGCAGCCTGGAGGCTTACAGCGCGGACCGACTATTCCAAAAGCCGAATCGCGTTGGAGTGTTCCGTGGCCGAAGGCTCGGTGGCGAACATGAGGCGCGTCAAACGAGAATTGGCCGCGCAGGGAAGGACAGCGGATCAACTGCTGGAAATGAACTGGGCGGAAGCCCAACTTACAGCCAAGGGAGAAGAGAAACCCCAAGTCGATCATGACGCTGAAACCGAGAGGCGTGCCAGGGGCTACGTCAAGAGCATTGCGAGGGCGCTCAAGGACCGGCCTCATAGAGACCCAGAGGGCTTCGCGATGGCGCTCCTGATGTTGGATGAGCGGCTTCCCGGCAGATTGCTCGAGACGGAAGCCTGGGCCGATGTTCGCGTAGGCTACATCCAAAATCAGGAGAAACTCTTCGAGGATGGCGACTACTAGGGGTGCATCCATACATGTGCATTTTGTATAGGCGGCATCTTAAGCT
>NZ_RZOS01001253.1:0-560 GCF_004022605.1 Mesorhizobium sp. M4B.F.Ca.ET.089.01.1.1 | reverse complement strand
TGTCGGGATGGACGATGATCGGGTCGGCCTTCTTGTCCGGCGCCTTGGCTCCGGACAGCGAACGGCCCTGCAGCCGGTCCTTGGCGTAGGAGACGGCGTTCTGGTAGGCGATCTCCGACAGCGAAAGCCCCTGCAGGCCGACGCCGAGCCGGGCCTCGTTCATCATCGTGAACATGGCCTTCAACCCGCCATTGGCCTCGCCGAGCAGCGTGCCTTCGGCCTCGTCATAGTTCATGACACAGGTCGAATTGCCGTGGATGCCCATCTTTTCCTCGATCGAGCCGCAGGAGACGGTATTCCTCTGGCCGGGGTTGCCCGAGGCATCGAGCTTCAGCTTCGGCACGATGAACAGCGAAATGCCCTTCACGCCTTCCGGCGCCCCTTCGATGCGGGCCAGAACCAGGTGGACGATATTGTCCGACATGTCGTGCTCGCCGGCGGAGATGAAGATCTTCTGGCCGGAGATCCTGTAGGTGCCGTCGCCGTTCGGCACCGCCTTGGAGCGCAGCAGGCCGAGATCGGTGCCGCAATGCGGCTCGGTGAGGTTCATGGTGCCGGTC
>NZ_RZOS01001252.1:0-562 GCF_004022605.1 Mesorhizobium sp. M4B.F.Ca.ET.089.01.1.1 | reverse complement strand
CCCGATAAGCGAGGCGGCAATAACGATTAACGGCTCTGTCGGCCAGCCTGGTATCGCTGGGTCAGCGATGCGTACTACGATGAAAGAGAACCCCAGAGCGTAAGCAATGACACCAAGGCCCATCCAAATTTTTACGGATCTCTTGTTCGAGCGCGCTTTCTTCTCGTACCACTTACGTTGCTCGCAAATTCGTTTCTGCAGATATAGCTCTTTTCGTTCTTTTAGCGGGGATTCCCTTATTGACATCATTTCGTCGGTTGTTTGAGGGGATGCTGAATCGGTGCCGCTCAACGCGCTGCCAAGGTGACGATTGCTATCAAGGATACCTTCCATGAGCTTGCGAAAATCAGCTCTAGCGTCGGCCGCACGCGTGTCATCGAACGGCTGTGCTCGCATCGCAAAGCGCCAGGTCAATGTCTTTACTGACTCTGCCAAAGCTCTAGCTTGATACCAGACCTGCTCGGGCTTTGTGACCGACCGAAATATGAGGATTCCCATTGAGCAAAGAAACACCGCAGCATACACTCCGAAATAGGCCTTTGATGGCCGCAAATCCAAGGAG
>NZ_RZOS01001251.1:0-563 GCF_004022605.1 Mesorhizobium sp. M4B.F.Ca.ET.089.01.1.1 | reverse complement strand
GGTCATCGCAAGCGATATATTTAACAATGTTCCACCTGGCAGAAGGTTCGACATCATATTTTGGAACTACCCGTCGAGCTACGCTCCAGAAGATTACGAGTTTGTCCACGACCTCGAAGGTGGTGCGATCGATCCAGGGTACAACTTGCTCGAGAGATTTCTTTCAGATGGCCCAAGGTTCCTTACGGAATCAGGTCGTATCGTTCTTGGGTTCGGCACTAATGCCCGTGACGACCTTCTTGAAAAGATTGCGGGTTCAAATGATCTCACATCTGTGCTTCTGCGAGCCGGGACCTATCCCGACGTCAAAGTAACTTACAGGCTGTTCTCAATATCAAAGAAGGCCACAAGCGCATGATGCCCGAGCTGATGCGCATTGCGTTGGTCGCCATTTCGCGCAATCGGAGCAAAGATAGCTGGGTAGCGGGCAGTAGCGTCCTTTCGCAGTTCATCCAGCGTGCGCCGAACGACATTGACATTCATCATGTCAATTTGGCCGCATTCAATCAGGCTGTGGATAAGGATACCAGGGCTCTGGCGGACGCGGGGTTCTCCATTGCCAC
>NZ_RZOS01001250.1:0-563 GCF_004022605.1 Mesorhizobium sp. M4B.F.Ca.ET.089.01.1.1 | reverse complement strand
TCTCAGGGCTTCTGCCTCTTTTCGATCCAGCAGATCATCAACAATCGATGCTGAATCTCCCGTTGCGTCTTGAGCCGGAAAAGCTCGGTTTTCTACCTGGCCCTACGGCCAGGGATTTCATCATTAAGCTTCTTCAAGCCGAGGGAGTTCCCGTTGCGGTCTGGCTGACGAAGCCCGTCTTTGAATATCTGCCGGATATCTGCGGCCAATGGTCAAGGACCGATTTTCCAAACGCCATGAAGATATTGAACACCATGTTTTACGTGTCGGAGATCGCTCCACCAAACGACGTTGAAGTGATGAAATTGTACGCGGCCGCGTTTCAAAAGGTCTGGGCAGCGCTTCCAAACCTAGCTTCAAAAATTCCTGAGATCGTATCTGTTGCCTGAGGGCGGGATGGCAAGCCGATGGACTGCTCAATAAAAGGTTTTCCACCATATGGCTTTTCGATTGTTCTCAAATTCGGCGGGAGCATCATGCGTGATCTTGCCGTGTGTAAGCTCGCACTGGCTGAACTTGAGCGTCTCGCCGATAAGGGCCATCGAATCCTACTTGTTCCAGGC
>NZ_RZOS01000124.1:0-13826 GCF_004022605.1 Mesorhizobium sp. M4B.F.Ca.ET.089.01.1.1 | reverse complement strand
CGCCAGGGCAGCACGGCCACCATGTCGAAGCGCGCCGACAGTCTGCCATAGTCGGGCTGGCGCGACAGCCAGAGGTCGGCGGCGCTCTCGATGCGGCGCTCCGATTCGTAGGCGATCGCCTCCATCGCTTCCATCAGCGTGCGCCGCGCCTTGACCTCGACGAACAGCACCAGGTCGCCGCGCCTGGCGATCAGGTCGATCTCGCCGAACCTTGTGCGGTGGCGCCGCGCCAGGATCCGGTAGCCTTTCAGCATCAGCGCCAGCGCCGCCAGCCATTCACCGCGATGGCCGCGCCGATAGGCTTTCAGGCGGCTGGCGGCCGGGCGCTCAGCCACCGCTGCCCTCTGCCGAGGTGTCCCTGAGCTCGAGCAGCCGCCGGTAGAGCGCCTGCTTCTGGCCGCCGGTCATCTTCGCCGCTTCCGCTGCCGCCTTGGAGGCCGGCATTTCGGCGGCGAGCGACAACAGCAGCCGGTCGATGTCTTCAGGTTCGTCGGCCTTGGCCTCGGCGGGACCGACGCAGATGACGATCTCGCCCTTGGGCGTGTCGGCCGCCGCATAGTGCTCGGCAAGAGCCCGCAGCGTGCCGGTCCGCGTCTCCTCGAAGGCCTTGGTCAGCTCGCGGCCGATCGCCGCCCGGCGTGTGCCGCCCAGCGCCTCGGCCATCGCCGCAAGCGTCTCGGCCAGCCGCCTGGGCGACTCGAAGAAGATCAGCGTCGCCGGCACCTGCCTGAAGCTCTCAAGTTTCGTCAACCGCTGGCCGGTCTTCACCGGCAGGAACCCGGCGAAAAGAAAGGCGTCGGAAGGCAGGCCGGACGCGGTCAGCGCCGCCAGCGCCGCCGACGGGCCGGGGATCGGCACGACGCGGATGCCACGGTCGAGCGCCTCGCCGACCAGCCGGTAGCCGGGATCGGAGACCAGCGGCGTCCCGGCGTCCGAGATCAGCGCCACGCTCTGCCCGGCCTCGAGCGCCGCGATCAGCTTCGGTCCGGCCTCGGGTGCATTGTGATCGTGATAGGCGGTGGTGCGGCGGCGGATGCCGTAGCGCTCCAGCAGCACGCGCGACACGCGCGTGTCCTCGCAGGCGACGATGTCGGCGGCGGCCAGCGTCTCCAGCGCGCGCAGCGTGATGTCGGCGAGGTTGCCGATCGGCGTCGCCACCAGATAGAGCGCCGGCGCGAGCGGCCGCGCCGCGATCTCGGTCTGCCCGATCACATAGCTGCGTTTGTCGCCGGTCACCCTTGGTCCTCCATGCAGCCTGTTTGGCACGGCTGATGCCCGGTTGCAAAACGTGACGACGAAGTAATGTCGCCCGCCATGCCTTTGCCATAGTGCGGAACGAAACCGTCACCGGCGAATTTTATCCGTGAGTCTCGCATGTGTGAGTCTCGGGGAGGCACAGGATGGATAGCCTGAAGATTCAGGACGTTTTCGAGCCCTATTATGCGGGCCGCAAGCGTTTCGCCATGCGAAGGGACAAGTGCCTGCCGGCCAGCGCCGATGACGCCGCCGGTAAAACCGAGGCCGGCAAGCGGCGTTTGCGCCGCCGGCCGAAGACCAGGCTCAAGGCCGCAACCGATAGCACGACGGAGCACTGACCGGACGATGCCCAATCGCTTCGATATTTTCATCACCCGTCTCGAAACCAGGAACAGCCGCGAAGGCGTGCCGCTAGCCCCGATAGGCGACCAGCACCGCCCCCGCCGCGATAAGGCCGACGCCAAGCCAGTTCGCTCCGGAGAGGCGCTCGCCGAGAAAGACCGCGCCAAACACCGCCACAAGCACGACGCTTAGTTTGTCGATCGGCGCCACCTGCGCCGCGTTGCCGATTTTCAGCGCGCGGAAATAGCAGAGCCACGAGGCGCCGGTAGCCAATCCGGAAAGACCGAGGAACAGCCACGTTTTTCCGGAGATCGATGCCAACGGCTGGAACTGGCCGCTGGCGGCGAGAATGGCCGCGAGCACGACCCAGGATGATGGCGGTGCGGATCAAGGTGGCAAAATCGGAATTGATGGTCTCGATGCCGACCTTGGCGAAAATCGCCGTCAGCGCCGCGAAAGCCGCCGACAGCAGCGCCCAGAATTGCCAGGAAGAAGCGGTCAGGTTCATTTCGGGTGGCCTTGTCGGTTTTCTGTCCGCAATTGCGTTAACCGGATACCGCGAAACGCGCACCACCAGAAGCGCAATCGGCAGGGCTTGGAGATTGGCTGCGCCATCAGCGCTGGCACACCGCTTCTTTACAGATATCGCGGCACCTTAGCCTCGAGCAGCCGCACCAGCTCCGGGTCCATGAACTCGTAATTGTCCGGAATGTCGAGGCAGATGACCCTTGCCCGCTTCAGGCTCGCCTTGAATTTCTTCTGCAGCTTGGCGCGGTGCGCCTTTTCCATCACGAAGATGATGTCGGCCCAGGCGACCAGCTCATGCGTCAGCGGATTGTCGGCATCGTGATTGGTGCCGGCCGAGGCGACCTCGATATCCCTTCGTTTGGAAAACACCTGCTCGGCCGTCGGGCTGCGCAAGCGGTTCTGGCTGCATACGAAGAGGATGTTCTTCAAGGGCTTTTACTCAAGCATGATCTTGTCCGAAAACCGGCTTCCACTTTTCGGGATCATGCTCAGCGCGCCAGGTCCGCCACCACGGCATCGAGCACGATCATGCCGGCCGTCGTGGCGCGCAGCCGGGAATTGCCGACCGGCGCGACAAGCCCCTCTTCCTGCAGCACCGCCAGTCGCGCGCTTGACAGGCCGCGTCCGGAAAACGCCTCGTAGCGCGCAAGATCGATGCCTTCGGCCAGCCGCAGCCCCATCAACAGGAACTCGTCGGCTTCCTCGGAACGCGTCAAAATCTCGCCGCCGGTGACGCCATGGCCCTTGGCCTCGACCAGATTTGCCCAGGTTTCCGGCATCCTCTCGGCGATGGTGACCGTGCGGCGCCCGTTCTCGACGAAACGGCCATGCGCGCCGGGGCCGACGCCGACATATTCGCCGTAGCGCCAGTAGGTCAAATTGTGCCGGCTTTCCGCGCCAGGCCTGGCGTGGTTGGAAATCTCGTAGGCCGGCAGCCCATGCGCGGCGGTCACCTCTTGCGTCAGCGCGTAGAGATCGGCGGCATGGTCGTTGTCGGGAATGGTGAACTTCTTCGCCGCGTGCAGCGCGTGGAACGGCGTGCCTTCCTCGATGGTGAGCTGGTAGAGCGACAGATGGTCGGCGGCATGGCCGATGGCCTGCTCGAGCTCGGCTCGCCAAGCCTCCGGCGTCTGGTCGGGCCGCGCATAGATCAGGTCGAAGGAGAGGCGCGGAAAGATCTCGCGCGCGAGCCCGATGGCATGCAGCGCCTCCTCGACATTGTGCAGCCGGCCGAGGAAGCGCAGGTCCTTGTCGTTCAGCGCCTGTACGCCGAGCGACACGCGGTTGACGCCGGCGGCGCGATAGCCGCGGAAGCGCTCGGCCTCGACCGAGGACGGGTTGGCCTCCAGCGTCACCTCGATGCCATCAGGCACCGTCCAGTTCCTCGCCACCGCATCCAGCACGGAGGCCACCGTCTCCGGCTTCATCAGCGACGGCGTGCCGCCGCCGAGGAAGATGCTGGTCACCTCGCGCGGTCCGGTGCGGGCGCGCATGGTCGCCAGCTCCGTGGCGAACGCGCGCGCAAAACGCTCCTGGTCGACCGGCTGATGGCGGACATGGCTGTTGAAGTCGCAATAGGGGCACTTGGCCGCGCAGAACGGCCAGTGGATGTAGACGCCGAAGCCGGGGCTGCGGTCGAGCAGCATCTCAGGCCGATCCCAACCTGGCGCGCGCGAATTTCTGGAAGGCGCGGGCGCGGTGCGACAGCGCCGTCGGCTGGCCCGGCTTCCAGCCGTGTTTTTGCTCGGCGCTCATCTCGCCGAAGGTCTTTTCGAACCCATTGGGCAGGAACACCGGATCGTAGCCGAAGCCGAGCGTGCCGCGCGGCGGCCACACCAGCGTGCCTTCAGCCTCACCGCGATAATATTCGGCCTCGCCGTCGGGAAACGCCAGACAGATGACCGCGACGAAACGGCCCGTGCGCTGCGCAGCTTCGGCCGCGCCGACCTCCTGCAGCGCCACTTCCGTGCGCTGCATGGCCATGCCGAAGTCGCGGCTGCCGTCGGGCGTCTCGGCCCAGTTGGCGGTGTAGACGCCGGGCGCGCCGTCGAGCGCGTCGACGCAGAGGCCGGAATCGTCGGACAGTGCCGGCAGGCCGGTGGCCTTGGCCGCGGCATATGCCTTGATGTAGGCGTTCTCCTCGAACGTCGTGCCGGTCTCGTCCGGCTCGGGCAGGCCGTATTCCTTGGCCGATTTCGCCTCGAAGCCGAACGGCGCCATCAGGTCGGCGAACTCGCGCAGCTTGCCCTCATTGTGGCTGGCGACGACGATCTTGTGTCCGTTCAAAGAATGCATCACAGGCCCCAGATCCTTGGCTCGGCGAATTCGATCGAATTGCCCGAGGGGTCGCGAAAGTAGATCGAGCGCCCGCCTTGCGGCCATTCGAAGTCGCTTTCGATGGCGATGTTCCGTGCCGCGAGGTGCTCGCGCCAGCCGGCGATCTCGTCGGCGCTGGCGGCAAAGCAGAGATGGCCCTCGCCCACCGTGCCATGCGCCGGCACCTTCAGCCTGGCGTCCGGCGCCGGCGGGATTTTGGTCGCCTCGGCGTTGAACAGCAGCAGCACGCCGGTCCCGCAGCGGAAGAAGACATGGCGGCCTTCGACCCTGGCGATCAGTTCGAGGCCGAGGATGTCGGAATAGAAGGCTTCGGCGCCATGCAAGTCTGTGACGTAGAGCGCCGATTCAAGGATCGCGGAGGGTATCACGAAGCCCCCCTCTCTGCCCTGCCGGGCATCTCCCCCTCAAGGGGGGAGATTGGCTGTATCGATTGCCTCAGCCAATCACCGGCGTAGCCAGATGGGGGCCGGCGTGGAAGCTTCCAATCTCCCCCCTTGAGGGGGAGATGGCCGGCAGGCCAGAGAGGGGGGCCCAGGCTCGGCATTCGAAAACCTACGCCACCGCCATCTGCTGCAAACTCACCAGGCGCGAAATTCCCTTCTTGGCCAGGTTCATCAGCGCCGCGAACTGGTCCTCCGAGAACGGCTCGCCCTCGGCAGTACCCTGGATCTCGACGATGCCGCCCTTGCCGGTCATGACGAAATTGGCGTCGGTGCCGGCCGAGGAATCCTCGAGATAGTCGAGATCGATGACCGGCTGGCCGTCATGGATGCCGCACGAGATCGCCGCGACGTGGTCCTTCAGCACCTTGGAAACGCTGGCCATCTGGCGGGCTTCCATCCAGCGCAGGCAGTCATGGAGCGCCACCCAGCCGCCGGTGATCGAGGCGGTGCGGGTGCCGCCATCGGCCTGGATGACGTCGCAGTCGACGGTGATCTGCTGCTCGCCCAGCGCCTGCAGGTCGACCACGGCGCGCAAGGAACGGCCGATGAGCCGCTGGATCTCGAGCGTGCGGCCGCCCTGCTTGCCGGCGGAGGCCTCGCGCCGCATGCGCTCGCCGGTCGAGCGCGGCAGCATGCCGTATTCGGCCGTCACCCAGCCCTTGCCGGAATTGCGCATCCAGGCCGGCACCTTTTCCTCCAGGCTGGCCGTGCACAGAACATGCGTGTCGCCGAACTTCACCAGGCACGAGCCTTCGGCGTGCTTGGAGACGCCGCGCTCGAAGGAGATGGCGCGCATTTCGTCGGATTGGCGTTTGGAGGGGCGCATCGAGGCCTCTTGTCTCTGGTTTTTAAGGATTCGTGGCCGGCTTGTAGACGCATGCGGCGCATGGCGCAAAGGAAAATGGACCGGGTTGCGCGGGCACCGGCTAAGTCTATATTTGAACCGGAGGTTTTTGGCCCGAATGACCAAGGCAGTCGATCCGGCATCGCAGTCGCCCGTGCTTCAATCGCTCGATATGCGCTCGCGCGACATCTTCAGGCGCATCGTTGAATCCTATCTCAGGGATGGCGAGCCCGTCGGTTCGCGCAGCCTGTCGCGCATCCTGCCCTCCTCGCTGTCGCCCGCCACCATCCGCAACGTGATGAGCGACCTCGAGCATCTCGGCCTGATCTACGCGCCGCACATCTCGGCCGGCCGCCTGCCGACGCAGACCGGCCTGCGCTTCTTCGTCGACGCCTTCATGGAGCTCGGCGACCTCTCCGACGACGAGCGCCGCATCATCGAGGCGCAGGTGCGCGCCTCCGGCTCCGGCGCGTCGCTGGAACACATGCTGACCGAGGCCAGCCAGATGCTGTCGGGCATGTCGCGCGGCGCCGGCCTGGTGCTCGCCGCCAAGAACGAGGTGGCGCTGAAGCACATCGAATTCATCCAGCTCGAGCCGACCAAGGCGCTGGCCGTGCTGGTGTCGCAGAACGGCGATGTCGAGAACCGCGTCGTCGACCTGCCCGCCGGCACCACCGTCTCGCAGCTGCACGAGGCGTCCAACTTCCTCAACGCCCATATCCGCGGCCGCACGCTGGCCGAGGCGCGCGTCGAGATCGCCCGCATCAAGGACGAGACCAGGGCGGCCCTCGACACGCTGTCGCAGGACCTGGTCGAAAAGGGTCTCGCCGTCTGGGCCGGTGCGGAAAGCGGCCTGCCGGCGCGCCTCATCGTGCGCGGCCGCGCCAATCTGCTCGAAAACGTCACCGCCCAGGCCGACATCGAGTTGCTGCGGCATCTGTTCGAGGATCTGGAGACGCAGGACGGGCTGATCCAGCTGCTCGACCTCGCCGAGGAAGGGCCGGGCGTGCGCATCTTCATCGGCTCGGAAAACAAGCTGTTTTCGCTGTCGGGCTCGTCGCTGGTGGTGGCGCCCTATCGCGACAAGGATGCCCGCGTCGTCGGCGCGCTCGGCGTCATCGGCCCGACGCGGCTGAACTACGCCCGCATCGTGCCGATGGTCGACTATACCGCGCAGCTGATTTCGCGCATGTTGCGGTAAGGTGTGCGATATCCGGGTGAGACCGGCCTGACCTGGATCTCAACACACCCTGGAAGGCACAAGCAGCAAGGGAGCAAAAGAATGGCGCTGGAATCGCTCAAGGCCCAGATCAGCCTGCTGCTCGAGGAAATGGTCAACCAGCCCGAGGACCAGCACGAGATTCAGGAGCAGCTGCGCGAGAAGCTGCAGGAATTGCGCGCCATGGGCCTGCCGCTGCCGGCCGATCTGGTCGAGCTGGAAAAGCGCCTGGACGATGATTTCTACGCCGAAGGCAGCTGAAACCATCCCTCAAATCGGCGTGTGCCTGGTGTCCCAGGCGGAACGACCGCCGCATCCGCCCGTTCACCATTCGCGACGGCGCCGCGGTCGGGGCCGAAACCCCTGGAGGCCAGGATGATCCGATTTGCCGGTCTTGCGGCTGCCGCCTTGCTGCTTGTAACGACGGCCTCTGCCCAGCAGGCCGGCGAGCCGGTGCTGACTGGCAAGAAGGCCTTCGGCGACTGGAAGGCCGACAGGCCTGGCGTGCGCCGGCTGATCAGGCCGGATGATCTGCAAAAGCCCTATGTCAGCCGCTCCGCGTCGAACGGCGCCGGCCTGGCGGATCGGCCGGAAGGCGCCAGGCCGCTCGTGCCCTCAGGCTTTTCCATCGAACTCGTCGCGTCGGGCATCGACAATCCGCGGGTCGTGCGCGCGGCGCCCAATGGCGACCTGTTCGTCGCCGACAGCAAGGCCAGCCAGATCCGCGTCTATCGCCTCGCCGAAGGCAGCGCCAGCCCGGCGCAGGAGGCGATCTTTGCCACCGGCCTGACCCGGCCCTACGGCATCGCCTTCTATCCGCCGGGCGACAAGCCGCAATGGGTCTATGTCGCCAACAGCAACAGCGTCGTGCGCTTCGCCTATCGCGACGGCGACCTGAAGGCCGAAGGCAAGCCGGAAACCATCGTCCCGGACATCCCCGCGAACCATCACTGGACGCGCGACATCGCCTTTTCGCCTGATGGCAAGACGCTCTATCTGTCGGTCGGATCGGGCTCCAACGTCGCCGAGGACATGGGCGCCGAGCCGGAAGGCGGGCTCGAGCAATGGGCGACGTCGGCGCCGCTCGGCGCCACCTGGGGCCCGGAGGAAGGCCGCGCCGACGTGCTGGCCTTCGATCCGGACGGGAACAACCGGCGCAGCTTCGCCACCGGCTTGCGCAACTGCTCCGGCATGACCGTGCAGCCGCAGACGGGCGCGCTCTGGTGCGTGGTCAACGAGCGCGACGAGCTCGGCGACAACGTGCCGTTCGAATACGCGACGACGGTCAGGCAGGGCGGCTTCTACGGCTGGCCCTGGTACTATATCGGCGACAACGAGGACCCGCGCCACGTGGGCGCGCGCCCCGATCTTGCCGGCAAGGTCACCGTTCCCGACGTGCTGCTGCAGGCGCATTCGGCGCCGCTCAACATCGCCTTCTATGAGGGCGGCAGCTTCCCGGCCGACTACAGGGGCGATGCTTTCGTCGCTTTGCACGGCTCCTGGAATCGCGGCGTGCGCACCGGCTACAAGGTGGTGCGGCTGAAATTCAAGGACGGCAAGGCGACCGGCGAGTATGAGGATTTCGCCACCGGCTTCGTCATCTCCGACGACGACGTCTGGGGCCGGCCGGTCGGCGTCACCGTCGCCAAGGACGGTGCGCTGATCCTGACCGAGGACGGCAACGGCACCATCTGGCGTGTTACTTACGGCGACGGCCGGTCCTGAGAAACCTTACGCTGGTCGACCCCCACTCCGTCTCGGCTTCGCCGAGCCACCTCTCCCCCGATCGACGGGGGAGAGGAAAGGCGCCAAGCTTTTTTGCAGTCAACGCTCGCCAAGCAAGGCTCCCTTCCTTTCCCTCCGGAGGGGGGAAAGGTGGCGCGGCGTAGCCGCGACGGATTGGGGGAACGACGTGGCAATCAAGCCTCGGGCCGTCAGTTAGCCTTGTAAGGCGAAGACCACGATGGTCTGGTGCAATGGATTCCGACCGTGAGGGAATTCAACCCTCGCCTGTTCCATGCGATAAGACCCTCCGATCTGGAACCTTATCCATGACGCTCACCGGATTCCTCGCCTACAGTGCAGCTCTCGGCATCGCCGCCGCCATTCCGGGTCCCGGCGTCACCGCGCTTGTGGCGCGGGCGCTGGGTTCCGGCTTCCGCTCGTCGCTGGCGATGTCGTTCGGCCTGATCCTCGGCGACCTCACCTACCTCACCGCCGTCATGCTCGGCCTCGCCTTCGTCGCGCAGACCTTCGGCATGGTTTTTCTTGCCATCAAATGGGCGGGTGTCGCCTATCTCGCTTTCCTCGGCTGGCGCTTCTGGACCAGCGGCATCACGCCGGAGACTGTCGAGGCGCGCAAGGGCAAGGGCGGGCTCGCCGCCTCCTTCCTGGCCGGCCTGACGGTGACGCTCGGCAATCCGAAGACGATGATCTTCTATATCGCCATCACGCCGACCATCGTCGACCTGAAGGCGGTGACGCTCGCCGACTACGGCATCCTGGTCACGCTCACCGTCCTCGTCCTGCTGGTGGTGCTGGTGCCCTATCTGGCGCTGGCCGCCAAGGCGCGCTGGTTCCTCAAGTCGCCGCGCGCGCTGAAGGCGCTGAACCGCACCGCCGCCGGTTTCATGGTTGGCGCGGCGGCCGCCATCGCCGCCCGTCAATAGGCTGCAATCTCAACCGGTCGCCATTTCGGGGAAAGCATTCCGGAAACGGGCCGATCCGGAAAATGCTTTTCCGGGGCGGCAGCGTTTTCAGCACGCGCCCCACTCGGATATTTTCGGCCGGCAGCCTATCTTGCGCGGCTGAAAGCCCTATTCTGTCGCTTGATGCAATTGCCTGCCTGACCTGGGAGCGAAACAATGAACAAGCCCGTCACCTCCGCGCGCGTGCCCGGCCGCGGCCGCGTCTTCAATTCGATCACCGAGACGATCGGCGACACGCCCCTGGTGCGGCTCGACAAGTTCGCCAAGGAGAAGGGCGTAGTCGCCAATCTCCTGGCCAAGCTCGAATTCTTCAACCCGATCGCCTCGGTCAAGGACCGTATCGGCGTTGCCATGATCGAGGCGCTGGAAGCCTCCGGCAGGATCGCCCCCGGCAGGACGACGCTGATCGAGCCGACCTCCGGCAACACCGGCATTGCGCTCGCCTTCGCCGCCGCCGCCAAGGGCTACAAGCTGATCCTGACCATGCCGGAGACGATGTCGGTCGAGCGGCGCAAGATGCTGGCGCTGCTCGGCGCCGAACTGGTGCTGACCGAAGGTCCCAAGGGCATGAAGGGCGCCATCGCCAAGGCCGATGAGCTTGCCGCCACCTTGCCCGACGCCATCATTCCGCAGCAGTTCGAGAATCCGGCCAACCCGGAGATCCACCGCCGCACCACGGCCGAGGAGATCTGGAACGACACCCAGGGCGAGGTCGACATCTTCGTCTCCGGCATCGGCACCGGCGGCACCATCACCGGCGTCGGCCAGGTGCTGAAGAAGCGCAAGCCTTCGCTGCACGTCGTCGCCGTCGAGCCGGAGGCTTCGCCGGTGCTGTCCGGCGGCCAGCCCGGCCCGCACAAGATCCAGGGCATCGGCGCCGGCTTCGCGCCGAAGATCCTCGACACCACGATCTATGACGAGATCGTCAGGGTCTCCAACGAGGATTCGGTCGCCAATGCGCGGCTCGTCGCCCGCCTCGAAGGCGTGCCGGTCGGCATCTCGTCGGGCGCAGCACTCCAGGCGGCGATCGTCGTCGGCTCGCGGCCGGAGAACAAGGGCAAGACCCTCGTCGTCGTCATCCCGTCCTTCGCCGAGCGCTACCTGTCGACGATCCTGTTCGACGGGCTGGGGGCTTAAGCAGCCTCGACCGACCCTCGCGGGACGCTGGACCGCTGAAAAAACCCGTGTGGCGTCAGCCTGGCGCTTGAGCGCCGCGCGTCTTCCGGTGCAAATCTCCCGCGGCCCGCGCGGCCATTGGGAGGATTCATGTACAGACTTTACACGCGCCCCGGCAGCGGCGGCTTCGTCGTCGAGGCGGCCCTTGCCCTGGCGGGCGCGCCGTTCGACCAGGTCGACGTGCCGAAGAAGGACCCGCCCGACCAGGCCTTCCTCGACATCAGCCCGTTGAACCAGGTGCCGGTGCTGACCTTGCCGGACGGCCGTTCGATCACCGAGTCGGCGGCGATCTGCATCCTGCTCGCCGAGCGCCATCCGGAAGCCGGACTGGCGCCGGCGGCGGGCTCACCCGCCCGCGCCGACTTCCTGCGCTGGATGGCCTTCATGTCGTCGGTCCTCTACCCGGCGGGGCTGCGTTTCTATTATGCCCATCGCTACACCGCGGCGCCGGACGGCGTGGAGGCGGTGAAGCAGGCCGCGCTGGCCGAGATGGATCGCGGCTTTGCCATCCTCGATAAGGCCCTCGCCGGCCGCGACTGGCTGGTCGGCGAGCGGCTGTCGCTGGCCGACGTCTACCTGGTCATGCTGGCGGCCTGGCATCCCGAGATCGGCAAGGTCGCCGCCGCCTGGACCGATATCGAGCGCCTTTGGGCCAGGCTGCGCGATCATGACCTGATCCGCAAACTGAATGCCGCCCACGCGATGTGGTGAGCGGGACGTTTATCCTGGCGCGAGGCCGTCGAGCAGGAAACCGAGGCCTTTGCGGAAAGCGCCATCCCAGTCGTCGTCCAACAGCAGCCGGGAGCGTTCGATTGTCGCGTAGCGCTCACTGAGACGGGTGAGGCGCTGCTGCGCGGCGGCCCTGTCGTCGTCCGACAGGTCGAAGCTCGCCCGGGTGATGGTGGCGCCCATCACATAGTTCCAGAGCGACCATATCGCGGCGTTGATGTCCGCGTCCGCCACGCCGGCCCTGGACAATGCCTTGCCCAGCAGTTCCAGCCGACTGAGGATGTTCGGGCCAAGCGCCCGGCGCGGCAACAGCGATGCCGACCAGGAATGGCTGAGCATGCTGGCGCGCCAGTCCTCGAGTATGTGAACGATCTCGCCGCGCCAGTCTTCGGACTGAGGTTCTTGCGGCGATCCGCGATATTCGAGCACCGCGTCGAGCGCCAGATCGAAGACATCCTCCTTGCTGTCGACGTGCCAATACAGGCTCATCACGCCCGAGCCGAGGTGATCGGCCAGCCGACGCATCGTCAATCCGTCGATCCCTTGCGCGTCCAGCAACTCCACCGCAGTGGCCACGATACGTTGCCGGGACAGAGGCGGTTCGCCCGCGGGCCGGGGCGGCTGACCTGGCCGCTGAGACCGGTTGCTTCGGGCGCCGCCGCGTTTGGCTGCCATTCATCTTCCTCGCGTGTCGAGCCGCGATTCTGGCAGGCAACGTCAGGAATGTCGATGCCGCGCGGTTGACTCGTACATCGTACCATAGGATGACTCGCACGCCGTACGAGTCGCGTGCGGCGATGAACCGAATTGCGATCGTGGGTGCGTTGCTCGCAGCCCGCGGAGCCAAGAGAAACTCATGCCACGCTCAATCAAGCACCTGCTCATCGGAGGGCTAATCATCATGACCATCGGAGTTCCCGCTGCGACGGCAGCGAACGAGGACGATCGCAAGCTGGCCATCGTCAATCCGCGAAACCTCCACGACCCGTCGCCGAATGGCTACAGCACGGCGGTGATCATGCCCCGGGGAGCACGGGTCGCCTACATTTCCGGGCAGGGCGGCCAGGACAGCACGGGCGCCTTGTCGCCGGACTTCGCCGTCCAGGTGAAACAGGCCTATGCGAACCTGCGCGCCGCGCTGGAGGGGATTGGCGCGAAACCCGATCAGGTCGCCAAGCTCACGGTCTTCGTGGTCGATCACGACATGTCCAAGCTCGAGGTGCTGACCAGCAACGTCAAGGACATGTTCGGCAAGGCGCTGCCGGCGCAGACGCTGGTTCCCGTTCCCAAGCTGGCGATCGACCCCATGCTGTTCGAGGTGGAGGCCGTGGTCGTGCTTGATTAGAGCATCGTGAGCTTCGCCCGCTTTTCCTGCAGGAAGCGGCGCACGGCCGGGTCGCGTTCGAGGCCGATCGCGCGGTCGTAAGCCTCGGCCGCCAATCCGGTCGTGCCGAGCCTCGCCAGCAGGCCGGCGCGGGCAGCCCAATAGGGCTGATAGTCATCCAGCCGCTTGTCGTCACCCAGCACGTACAGCGCCGCCAACCCGGCCGCCGCGCCCTCATCCTCGGCGATCGCCACGGCGCGGTTGATCGCCACGACAGGCGAGCCGGCGAGGGCCAGCAGCGCGTCGTAAAGCTGGCGGATCGCTGCCCAGTCGGTGCGGCCGCCGCGCCGCCGCGCCGTGTGGGCCGATTGCACGGCCGCCTCCAGCTGGTAGCGGCCGATGATCTCCTTGGCGGCGGCACGTTCGAGCAGGTCTTCCGCCTCGTCGATCAGCGTGTCGTCCCAGAGCGCGGTGTCCTGCTCGGCAAGCGGCACGAAGTCTCCGTCCGGGCTGCGCCGCGCCGCCCGCCGCGCTTCGGCGAACAGCATCAGCGCCAACAGCCCCACCGCCTCCGGCTCGTCCGGCATCAGTGAGGCCACCAGCCGGCCGAGCCAGATGCCCTCGGTGGCGAGGTTGCGGCGCCGCGTCTCGGTGCCGGCAGGATCGGTCCAGCCTTCGGCGAAGGCGGCGTAGATCGCCTCCAGCACCGCGCCCAGCCGCTCGCCGAGCTCGGCCCGCTCCGGCACCCGGAACGGAATGCCGATCTCGCGGATGCGCGTCTTGGCGCGCACCAGGCGCTGGCCCATCGTCGCCGGCGAGACCAGGAAGGCCGAAGCGATGGTCGCCGCGTCGAAGCCAAGGATGGTCTGCAGGATCAGCGGCGCGCGCACGCTGGCCTCGATCGCCGGATGGGCGCAGG